>NZ_JBFTNE010000063.1:0-46631 GCF_056397325.1 Cupriavidus sp. 05N39 | reverse complement strand
GTCTATGTGTATGACTTCAACGCGTGGTGGCGCCACGAGATACGGGTGGAGCGGCGTAGGCTGCGGCAACATCCTGGCGGGCTGCCACGTTGCGTGGCCGGTTGCGGGCGTTGCCCGCCAGAGGACATGGGCGGGATCGGGAGCTATATGGAGGCCAGTGGCGAACGCAGTGAGTATGAGTTCCTCGATTGGCTCGAGTCGCTGCGCGAGGAGCCAATCGTGTTGGAAGACTTACGCGTTGAGGTCGGCGGGTGGCTGACTTGGCTGGATCGTCGCTTTGACCGTCAGATCGTCAATGATCGGTTGCGAGAGCTCGAGGGGTAGACTGGTCGCCGCAGCTTCCAAGGGAGGAGGGCGGCCATGCGTATCAGCTTGCAACTTGTAGTGCAGGACGATGGAGGCGTGCCAGCCACCGTCACCGAAATAGCCCAGTTCGACAGAGACGGGCTTGATGTGGGCTCGCTGGGCCCGCATCTGGAGGAGGCGAAATCATTGCTGGGTCGGCTGCAGCGCACGATGGTCGCGGCACAGGTTGTTGAAGTAGTTGCCCGGACCAGCGTTTGTCCCACGTGCGGTGCGCAGTTGGTTTGCAAGGGCCACCATCACTTGGTCTTCCGGAGCGCGTTGGGGCGACTGTCGATTGACAGTCCCAGGCTGTATCCCTGTCGGCTGTGCCAAGGCGACGCCCCCACCTTCAGTCCGTTCGCTAACTATTTGCCCGAGCGGGTCAGTCCAGAACTGCAGTATCTCGAGGTCAAGTTTGCAGCGCTGATGTCCTATGGCCTGACCGTCAACGTCCTGCAGGAAGTGTTGCCGCTCGATCATGTGCTGGCAGCCAGTTCGATCCGGCGCCAGGTCACCGGGCTCGGTCGCCGGCTGGAAGCGGAACAGGCCACTGACGCCCGACGGCACGCGGACGTGGCCGCGAGCGTCGGTTCGTCCGACACCCCGGAGCCCAGTCCGGTCCGCGCCGTCGGCATTGACGGCGGCTACCTTCGGCCGGCCGGCCACCGGTGCCGGCAGGATGGCTGGTTTGAAGTGATCGTCGGGAAGTCAATGCGCGATCAGGATGCCGGCCATAGTTTTGCCTACCTGCACAAGCTTGAGCACCGGCCGGCCGGCTCGGCTTTGGTGACCGCGGTGAGTACGTTCTCGATTGGTTCCACATCGCCATGCGGGTATCCGTGATGTGCGACAGCGTATGCAGGCCCTCGTACATCAGGTAGTACGCCGCCATCGTCATCAGCGCGATATAGCCCGCGTTCTTCGAGAACACCACGCCGATCATCAGCGCGAACGGCACGGCCGCCAGCACGAAGGCTACCGGCGCAAAGGGCGGAAACAACAAGGCGCGCCAGCGCTTCTGGCCTTTGTACTCAAGCGTCAGATGTGTGAAGAAGCGATGATGCACCGCGCAATGCCGTTTATAGATCGCGCTGAACAAGCGCGTCGGTCGATGCAATATATAGCGGTGTGCAGCCCACTCGGCCCAGTCTTGGCCGTGCTACGATTCTTTTGAACAACTGGAGAAGGCTATGGATCTCCAAGGCTTCACGTACTACAAAGATCACTGGTATGAGGCATGCGCAACGTCCCCAACCGGTGGGCCCTGGCAGGGCCAGGTGACGATCTGTGCAAAAGCGGCGGACGGCAGCTCGATCAAGATCTTCGAGCACGAGCCTGTGCCTGGGCAGTACTTTTCCGAAGGTGAGGCGTGGCAGCATGCGCGCGACTATGCAGAGAAGCTGATAGACGAAGGCCGGGCGAACCCAGGCGCTCACTGATTCGCGCACCGTAGCACCATTCTGGTCAGCCACACTGCGTGCTACGGTCCTCCGAAATTCGGGGGCCGGGTATATATGGACGGCGCTGTCAACTTGCCGATAGCGAGACAAGGCAGTGGCACGCGCACGCACTGCTACAAATCCGGACTGCCGTGCTCAATGACCAGCTCCGATCGCACGTGGAACGATGGTATCCCTCCATCGCCAGAGCAGAAAGCCACCGCATTGCCGCTTAGTCAGCCCCCGCTTTGGGCGCTCTCGTAGTCGCCAAGAAATAGGTTTGAAAACCAATAGACTGCGGGCTACCGAGAGAGGTCATGGCCCCTCCACGATGGGCAGACCGATCGGAATTTTGGGTAATCGAATGGAAAGGGCTTCCCCGTCCCGAGGCTGCGGCGGAAGCCGCAAGTCGGCATTGAGGTGCCATGATGGCGTGTCGAAACGCCATCACGACCACAGGAGGGGAAGCCCCATGTCCATTGTTACCGTGGGTATCGATCTGGCCAAAGACGTGTTTGCCGTTCATGGGGTCGATGCGGCAGGCAAAGCACTTCTCGTCAAGCCGAGAGTTACCCGTGATCAGTTGGCCATGCCCCTACGCACGCGTCGTGATGAGGCATCTGGCACGGGATCGGTGCGCGGGTCGGTCCCGCCGTGCCATTTTCCTGCGCCCGCAGCCTGATGCAACTTCCGTGAGCTATGGCATAGATATTGCGTGGGCGACACATAGGCCAACGGCGGCCTTGAAACAATCTGGCAAGTCGCGATGACACGCTCCGAAAAGGAGCATCCCGGGCAACGGCGCCCCGGAGCGAAATGTTCACGAATCGGACAACCGGTTTGCAAGCATCTCGCTTCGGGGCGCTTTTTCTTTGCCGGTCAGCGCGGTGCGCGTCTGCGTCGACACTACCTGCAAGGCATGGCATGAACGCTTTCTCTACTCAGTCACCCGAGGCCGAAGTGTCCGCCGAAACCATCGGCGGATTGATCAACCTTTCCGGAAGGCAGCGCATGCTGTCGCAACGGATCGTCCTCCAGATATTGCTCGCTTCGCGGGGGGACACTGCCGCGCTCGATATCGCACGCAAGTGCCTGTCAATGTTCGAGTCGGCGCATTCGGATCTCGTAACGGGCAATGAGCGTTTTCCCGGCGCATTCTCCGGCGCTTTGCAGCAACTGTACTTTGGTAGTCCACGCGCTGACGCGCGTATCCGTGAATTCATCGCCCAGGTCAGAACAGCGATAGACGCACCACTGGCCGACACCAGCCGGCGAGCGCCATCCCTCGACGTGCTGGTGGCGCAGGCCACGCCAATGCTTGAACTGCTGCAGACCGTCACGCAGGCCTACCAGGAGGAGATGCACCGTTGCGAGGTCGCTGTGCGCAAACGCCACACCGACCTCGTCGAGCGCCTCAGCGGTATTTCTTTGCAGGCGAATATCGTTGCAATGAATGCGCGCATCTCGGCGGCACGGGCGGGAGAGTACGGCAGGGAGTTCGCGGTGATCACGCTGGTGCTTGCGGACATCATCAAAGAGATGGATCAGCTGATCCGACACGTCGTCGGCCCGAGCGATGCGTCCAAAGGTCCAATCAAAGTTTAACGCGGAGACACCCTTGAAACGTTACCTCTGTTCCTTCTGCTTGGTTGCCTGCAGCGTCCTGGCGCTGGCCTTGGCCGGGACCGCTTCGGCCGAAACGCTAACGATCAACGCGGCGATCAACAAGGCGGGCCGCCAGCGCATGCTGTCTCAGCGCATGGCCAAGGCTTACTGCCAGGCTGGCCTCGGTGTTGAAGTCGAACGTTCGAAGAAGGTCCTCGAACAGTCCGTGGCGCTCTTTGACAAGCAGCTCATGGAGCTGAAGGCGTCCGCGCCCACGCCGGAGATCAAGGACACCTACGCCAGGCTCGAGCAGACATGGATTCCCTATAAGCAGTTGCTGTCCGCTGGCGATCCGAATCTCGATAGCGCGAAAGCAATCGCAAGAATGAGCGAGGACATGCTGAAGCTTGCGCAACAGGGAACCCTCCTGCTCGAGAAACATTCCGGCACCATGATGGGTAAGCTGATCAACGTTGCCGGCCGCCAGCGGATGCTCTCGCAGAGAATTGCCAAGATCAGCATGTTCCGCGCCTGGGGCATTAACTCCCCCCAGATGGCGCAGGATCTGGACACGGCTACCAGGGAATTCGCAGCCGCGCAGGAACTCCTCACCGCGGCACCGCAAAACACAGAGGCAATCCGTCGCGAACTGCAGCTTGCCGGCTCTCAGTGGCTGTTCTTTGAAGAGGCACTCAATCAGACCGGGGTCAGTCGCGCGGAACAGTTGAGAAACATCGCCACGACCAGCGAGCGTATTCTTCAGGTGATGGATGACGTCACCAGCATGTATGAGGGGATGCCCAAGTAACGTGGGAGCGTGAACGAGCTATGCCAGACGCGGCTTTACAGGCAGCCACGCTTGCAATGCCTGCCAGGCGCACAGCCTTTCCGCAGCGACGGCAGGTCCACGCGGGTCAGATCGCCCACCAGGCGCCAGAACTGATAAGAACGACGCGGCCGATACCGTGTCGTTCTGTGAGGCTGTGAACTGGATGCCGAGGGCCAGGCCAACTTGTCCGCGCACGCGCGTCGCGCGGGGGGTCCCCCAGCTCTAGGGGTGCTCGAGCGGCAGTTGCAGGAGTTGCGTACCCAATTCTCGACGGAGCTGGAGTGTACCCGCGATCGGTATCCATCGCGCAGGAGCGGGCCAGCGCTACCGAGCGCCGCGCACTGCGGGAGATCGACCAGCCAGAATGCCGAGCAGGCGCTCGCGGAAATTGCGCGCTGAGTTGGCGGCGGTGCAGGCGAGGGCGCGGCGTTTGATATACTTTCACGATAGTGAAATAATCGGGAGAGCAGCCCCAGTGCTGGATCTCCCAGTCTCCCAAATCTCCGGACCTCCCCCAATGCCACGACCGCTAGCCGATGCCGCGCCACCATCGCGGGCTGCCATCCGCACCATCGACCAACTGGGTGATCGCATTCGGGCGACGCGGGTTGCCGAGGGGATGCCAATTGACCAGGCGGCCAGGCATTGCGGCGTTTCCGTCGGCATGCTGTCCAAGCTGGAGAACGGCAAAGGGGTGAATCTGGAGCACGCACTACGCGCGCTGGAAGGACTGGGTTTGACGATGCTCGTTGTCCCAAAGGCGCACGTGCCCCTGCTCGAGCAGGCCGCCACCCACGCGGCCAAAGCCTCCCAGCTCGCAATGAGGGCGGATGGCACCCACATGGAAGACGCCGATGCCCAGTACTTTTGAGCGGTCACGCTAAGCGAATCAAAATCGCCGGCGGCGGGAACCTCTTCGCCGATCAGTTGGCAGTGGCGGCTTTCGCAGTGCGCGGCAATTCCCGTGCTATTGGCTGGTAGCTATGACTACAGAGCGCGCGTCCTGAAACAGCAACGCGCGCAGATATTACTCGCTGCCTTCGTTTTGTGATGCGGCCCAGTCGCGTATTGCCTCCGCAGTTCGCCCGCTTCGGCACCACCGACCCAAGTGGCCAGTTGATGCCCCTTCTTGACTGGGTAGCGTCGACAACGGTAGCAAGCAGAGCCGAGGGGGGCGGGGGGGCGGTGCTAGATGTGAAGAAGGTCCAAGTCGTGAATCGTCTTGTCGCCTGTCCTGCGTGAACCTGCCCACTTGCGTAAGGTTTCGATGTTGTCGCGAATACGAAGCGCTTCGTTCCGGAGAACATCTCGGCGCCAGATTTCTTCGTCGCCGCGAAACAGTTGCACCGTAAAGTGCGGGACGTCCCAGTCGGTCATCTTGGCAGCGAGAGGGCCGTCGGCGTGGGAATGGACTGACAATTCTAGAGGGTGAGATTCAATCTTGTATAGGATATCTGCAGCAGGCACGACTCCGCTAACGTCGACGCCGTTGTGGTGTCCCACAAGGGAAACTTGACGGCCGGAGACGGGAGTGAGCACAAGATCGTCGAGTAGCAGATGGGCCTGGACGCATAGCTTGTACCGGTTTCGCAGGGCCACAAGAAGTGAGAGCAGTGCGGCACCGATGACCGCAGCCAATACAAGCGCCTCTGTCATATCCATACCGTTTCCTCACATCGGCTTCTGGCTACACACAGCGAAGTGTAGTTGAGGAACGTGTGGTGCGGCGAGTTCTGCGCTGCTTGGGGCAGATCATGACGTCCCCCCGTTGGAAATGTGCCAGTGCAGCATTGACCGTCTGGGGCGACCGTGCTTTGGATGGGCACATTTCGCTGTCTGCCTCGCTAGCCTCGACGTAACAAGGTAACGATTCAAGCAGCTTCAGGGGGGGGCGTCGACCAGCTTTATCCGCGCGCTACCCAGCGACTTGCGGCTGAGTCGAGGCCACCCGCATTTCCTTGCGATACCGGTCCCAAGCTGACGGGTAGAGGGTGGAGGCGACGGCCTATTCCATCCATGTTGCATCTTCCTCCTGCATTAGCCGCCCGCGAGAATGTAGTCCCCCAGCTTTGTTGCCTTTTCCTCCAAGCCCTCCAACTCAACTGCAGACACCTCTCTCAATTCAAATTGACCGGGAAGCGCGGCAAGCCCCGGTCTTCAGAGGCTGTCGCAAAAGGTACAAATCGAGACAGTTTAGCTTTGTAAGTGCTTGAATTGTCAGGGCGAAAAAAGCCGGCGCGCTCGGCCGTGTACCCTATTGCGACAGCCTCTTCAGGCCGGGGAAGGATAGCGCGAATGCCGAAGGCGTCCTTGACAACGCTTGATCGATGATACGATCAATTTATGCAACGACTCCAAGCCTTCAAATTCGAACTGATGCCTAACGGCGAGCAGCACCGCGACATGCGCCGCTTCGCCGGTTCGTGTCGCTTCGTGTTCAACAAGGCCCTGGCGTTGCAGAAGGAGTGCTACGAGCAAGGCGAGAAGAAGCTAGGCTATGCCGGGCTGTGTCAGCTACTCACTGCGGATGGCGACACAGCGCCGATACGTCGTGGCTGAAGGATGCGCCAGTGCACCCACTCCAACAAACGCTCAAGGACTTGGAGCGCGCCTATACCAATTTCTTCGCCAAGCGAGCGGATTTCCCTTGCTTCAAGAGAAAGGACCAGCGCGACAGCTTCCGCTACCCCGATGCCAAGCAGATCAAGCTGGACCAGGCAAACAACCGGATCTTCCTGCCTAAGCTGGGCTGGCCGCGTTTCCGCAATAGCCGCAGCGTGCTTGGCATGGTGAAGAATGCCACGGTCAGCCTGTCATCCGGCAAGTGGTTCGTGAGCATCCAGACCGAGCGCGAGGTCGACCAGCCTGTGCCGCAGGCCGGCAGCGCGGTCGGCATCGACATGGGGATCGTGCGCTTCGCCACCTTGAGCGATGGCACCTTCCTCACCCCGCTCAACAGCTTCAGGCGACACGAGGCGGCACTGCACCGCGCGCAGCAAGCCATGAGCCGCAAGATCAAGTTCAGCAAAAACCCGGCGATCAATGCCGTCGGCGACTGTATGTACCGAGTGGATACCCAATAACCTCGGAAAGCGCTGGTTAGTGGCGCGTCCCGTGGAAAATCCATTCGCGAGGCAGCGGAGTCATTAAATCACGCCGCCCCGCATGCGACTCGCTAATACCAAGAGCTGCCCACAGTTGGGACGCGCCGATTCCATCGGCGCTGCGTTGAACCTGTTCGGCTCCTCGACTGGCGGCTCCACCGGGTCACGGCGTGCGGTATTACCTGGCGATTGCGGGGCGCTGGTGTCGGCTAGGCCGTGAATTGCCTCACGCGGGGCCGGTAGAAAGCCGGATATACGGAAAGTTCATTAGTTGTCACACTTTGCGAGTTGGCGAGCCGCCACGCATCACAATAGTAGCGGCGCCATAACGGAGCGTCATCATGCTTTGGGTCGCGGTGTTTATCCTGTTTCTGCTCGTCTCGCGGGCAGTCTACTTACATTGGCACGTGGCGGCCATGGCGTTGGTTCGCCGCGACGCGTCTGGATGGCTCAGCCATGAGGTGCGGCGGCGTGTTTCCTTGGTAGCAGTTCCCGGACACGTTTCCACCTACCCCGTACCGAGAGAGGAGCGCGTCCATGTCGTTCGGCTCGCCGGTGTGGTCCTATGGCATTCAGAGCTGAGCATTGCACTTCCGGACGAGGCATGCTCGCATCTGGGGGATATTTCGCCGCAGGAGTTCGATACCCGCTCTCCCAGTTGGCTGCAGTTGGGCCCTCCGACGCACGGTGCTTAGTACGAGCGTGTCGAACAAGGATCCCAACTGGCTGGCCCGCAGGTCCGCTTTTGAAGTTCTAGACCGTCCGACATCCTGCGCTCCATCGCCAAAAAAAGCGCTCGCTGTCGTGTAGACACGGGCGCTGAAGGAGGGCAGGTCGCGAACTCCTGCCCTTGAAATTTGCATGCTTTAGGCTTGATGTTCCGGTTGGCCCTATCGCACCACGAGTGCATTGGCCACGACGGCTCCGACGTGGCAAGTCACTCGCGTTCAGGACGTTTCGCACATTGCACTCACAAGTAAGACGCCGGATCCGATGCGAGTGGATAGTGCGGGCACATCAACAGACCAGCGGCGGGTTCTTCACTCCCGGCACGCAATGGTCTTGACGATAAGTGCGCGGTGCATGATGAGTTGCTTGAGGCTGTCGCGCATGTCGCCTAGGAGCTTCTCGGCGCTTTCGCTATCTGTACCCTCCCGCTTCAACTGCGCAATGCGCTGCTCCTGTGCCTCAATGCGTTTCCCGGCGCGTTCGATGGCACTATCCGTTTCGTCCAGGTCTTCTAACTCCTCCTCTATGTTTCGCGTGGCCTCTACGCCTGGTTGCATGATGGACTCCATGCTGATGCTGATGCCTCGGTTTTAGGTCAGGAATGAAGGCGTCGCTATCAGGGTGCGTCCTACAGCCTGCGGAGCATCTCCGATGGCTATTCCACGGGTAGCTTCCAGGTGGGGCCGGACTATTCAGCGACCTTCGCCCGGGGCGCGCGCGGTGCCGCCTCCACATCCATCAACTCGGCCGGTAGGGCCACATGAAACTTCGCGCGCGCTCGGGATCCCGGCAGGTCAGCCAGTCGTCGCGCCAAGCGCGCCGCATATGAACTGCGGCTGGAATGACTTTAGCAGGCCGCGACTCTCAATTTCCGCCGTGTTGGGAAATGAGTTCTATGCCTGGTGGTAGGCACCTTAGAGGGATAAAGGGGTGTAGGCGCAGGGAGATGGCGCCTAGACCCTGGAATAGCAACAAGGGGGTCCAATCTGCTGCCACTGTTAATGATAATGCGTCGCATCAACAACTAGTAACCCACTAGCGATGGGCGCGCGACGGAGGGCACTTCGGCGCCGGCGCGCTCGGTGGCATGATTGGTTCTGTTGGGCGGTACTTCCGTTTTAGGCGTGCCGGCAGGACGGCGCCATAGGCATCGTCCGACTTGCGTGCGCGGCGTCTATAAAAAAGCACCCGCGGCCAGGAGGAAGCGGGTGCTGAAGGGAATGCGGGGCAATCGCGTTTGCCCCGTGTCACTCTAGTGGAGTTAGGTCCGAGAGAACATAACTCTCTCGATGGGATGCGCAAGGCTATTCGGCGGCTTTGGCCCTCGGTGCGCGTGGGGCCGCATGAAGCTGCGCGCCCGCTCCGGATCCCGGCAGGTCAGCCAGTTGTCCCATTCCGCCCGCGGCAGGATGACGATCATCCTCTTTTCCTTGCCCGGAGCATGGAAGCGGTTCATCAGTGGATGCTTGTCCGAATTGATGGTCAGCATCGTGAAGCTGAACACTTCGGCGCCGTCCACGCCCGGCCACGCGCGCCCTTGGCGCCGCCGCCTAGGCCCAAGCATATGCCGAAGGTGGTGTATTCGCGGCGAATCATCATGCGAACACCTCGGTTTTTTTCTGACTATTCTTTGCAATTAAAGTTGGTCGGTGCTGGTAGCCTGTTTGCCCCCAGCGCCTGCATCCAACTGCCGACCAATGACCACTGTTCTCGCCATTGCCGTAGCCTGCGGCGCATTTCTCAGGCTCTGCTTCGCGTCACCCTATGAAGGGGCGTTCGGGCTGGAGCGCTGTGACATAGGCGGCTTCAGCGATGCCATGGACCAGGGGTGCGATAGTGGCAATGACGGACAATGGCCGGGCGCTCGGGGTATGGCTGAGGATGATTGATATGTCTTGCATCCCGTTTTTCACTGTTTCTTACAAATGAGYGGGATTGCGACCGATATACTCCCGCGCTAGTCCCCAGATAAAAATAGCCATGAAATCCATTCTTTTGTTGCTGATCGCCTGTGGCGCTTTACTTAGCGGCTGCGCCGTGCTTCCTTACGGCGACGGCCAAGGCAATGGCTGCCCTCCCGGGCAAGCTAAGAAAGGAAATTGCCGGGTTGACCAGTACGGGAACGAGTCCTTCTGTCCGCCTGGCCAGGCGGACAGAAGGGCCGCTGCTGATTTGAGCGAGGCGATCACTTCGGTCTCCTTTGGCTGGACACAATCCGCATGACGATTTGGTGTCAGTCTAGTAGGCCAAACGGATGATATCGGCAGAGATAAGGATTAACCTCGAAGCCGTGTGACGTCAATTCAACGTGTGAGAAAGCCGGTATCGGGGGCGGACCGCAATGCCAAGAAATGGCACGAAAAAATTTCTTATATCTGAGGTAAAGAATTTTTAACTTCACGTAGACTGATGGGGTAGTCCTTGCTGCCACCCGCGTATCGCTTCCCGGCGACGCGGGTTTCTTTTCGGTCAATAGCGCGCGAGAATTTTCTCGATGTTTGGCCTACACTTTCCAACCATGAGTAGCACTTAACCCGGCGTTGCTGCTGGGGCTGTCTTGGCTATGGACATCTACCAACTGCATCTTGTTTCCGCGGGCATTGCCCCCCCGTGGCTTATTGAGGGACACAGAGTCCGCGTTCCTGTCGAAGGCAACCATGTGAACCTGGATGGGAAACAGCTCGAGGTCTATGGTCGTCGTACCGCAAGCGGAAGGGTTCGAACGGGACCGATCGGACTTGCGTCGGGAACCCTGGTCGAAGTCTGGTGCGATATCAATGGATTGTTCATGTGTGCACGGGCGGATGACGTAGACCGGGTCCGTGCTGCCAAAGCAGCGAGAGAAGCGGCAGAACAAGCCGTCCTACGGGCGCGCGAAGAGGACCTTCGCGTTCGAGCGCAGGCGTTTAACGATAGCCTTGCGATTCCCTTCAGGTGGGTGCCAGGTGCAATCGACGTTGAATCTAGTCTTTTGCACGGGACGCAAAGCGACGAAGAACAGCGCTTGGCCAACGATGTTCACATCTTGCTGAAACAGGGCTTTCGCGATGGGCGTCTGATGCGCAGCGCTGGCGATTTTCTTTGCATGCGTTCGCGGCGATTGGACGGTACAAATTTAAAGGTGCGAAAGGCGGAGATGCATGTCGAGGTCTCCTGCAAGGACTGCCTTACAGTTTCGAAGCGGTGGCGCAGCGACTAATCGATGTTACTCGACGAAAGCCGAGTTTTTCACCCTCCGCTGGACATGAGTAAGTCTACCTAGCTTCAGAGTAGGGCAGTAGGCTAAAAATTCCGCTAGATCTTTGCGTCGCCGACACATTCGCATCTGCCGGGACGTTACTGGAAATGGTGGACTTCTCCCCATGGAATTCTCATTTAGTTGGGGGAAATTTGCAGGGAATTTTCCGCTGGGTCAATTCAAAAGGGGGGGGCACGCGAAAACTTCCACCTCTCAAGTGATTGATTAAAAAGGGTAATTCTGTGCAAACCGCCAGATTTTGCAAGCACGATTACCCCATCGCGTGCGCGAGGGCTTGCGCAGCGTGGCCGGCGGCAACGGCAACCCCGGCGCCGGAGCCATCACCGGAGTAGCGTCCGCGCCTCGCGCCGGTCAGCCCTTCATCATCGCCACCAACACCTCGGCAAACTCCAGCGACAGGCGCGAGAGCGGTTCGGACTGCACGTTGAAGATCTGGACCGAGGCATTGACCTTGGTCCGGAT
This sequence comes from Cupriavidus sp. 05N39, assembly GCF_056397325.1. Lineage (NCBI taxonomy): Bacteria > Pseudomonadati > Pseudomonadota > Betaproteobacteria > Burkholderiales > Burkholderiaceae > Cupriavidus > Cupriavidus sp. 05N39. The sequence goes on along the minus strand of NZ_JBFTNE010000063.1, from coordinate 34,859 downwards.
GGGAATCGCCACGATATTGGGCCAGTCCTGCCCGAACACGGTCATGGCATCAACCAGCGCGATGCCGGCGCCCGCCTGCGCCAGCGCGCGCGCCACGTGCGCCTGCTCCACCTCGATCCGCATGTCGATGTCATCGCTATCGCTGCCGAACATCTCCCGCACCAGCAACCCGAACGGCATGTCCGCCCCATAGCCGATCAAGGGCTCGCCCGCGAGCTCTGCGGGACGCACATAGCTGCGCCCGCTCAGCCGGTGCCCCGCGGGAACGAGGGCGACCATCGGGTTCTTCACCAGCAGGCGGGATTCCAGATTGGGGTGCGTCAGTGGCATGTTGGACACGGCCAGCTCGGCCTGGCCGGAGAGCAGGGCGCGCAGCATGTTACCCGGAATCTGCGTGCGCACGACGATGCGCACTGCCGGATGCACGGCGCGGAACGAGGCGATCGCGCGGGGCAGTACCGTCTGTCCGAGGTTGGGGCTGCACGAGATGCGCAGGCTGCCCGTGCGATTGGTGGCCAGGTCCTCGGCGATTTCATTGACGCGCTCGATCCCTTCATACACGGCATTGACCTCGCCGAGCAGGCGGCGCGCTTCCGGCGTCGGGTACAGGCGCCCCTTCACGCGGCGGAACAGTTCCAGGCCCAGGCGCTGCTCGGTGTGCGACATCAGCCGGCTGATGGCGGGCTGCGACACATACAAGAGTTTCGAGGCTGCGCTGATCGATCCGGTGAGCATCACGGCGCGGAACACTTCGATCTGCCGGAGGTTCATTTTCATGATTTCATACCATTAACGTGATGTTAAGTCCTACGGACATATAAGCATATGACAGTAAGGGCACCGCTGCCTACACTTGGTTCTGACAGCGCACTGCAACGCGTGCTGGCCGGCCCGGAACCGCTCATGGTGCATCGTGCACCAATGCAGCGACAGTCGCGCTCGGCGCGGGCACTGCGATGGGGATGCGCAGCCCGATGCGCGCGGCCCTGTTCCATGCCGGTGCATCGATCCAACTTTCACAGCGGGAGACAAGGAAACGACATGAGCGATATCCATCTGACTTACATCAACGGCAAGGACATCGCGAAGCTGGCGATGACCGACCAGGAAATCCTCGACGCGGTCGAGCAGGGGCTGCTGGCGCAGGGCAACAACGAGACCGTGATCGAGCCGCGCGTGCACCTGATCCCGGACCCGGCATTCAACGGTCACTTCAATGTGCTGCGCGGCTACGTGGCGCCGCTCGGGCTGGCCGGTGTGAAGATCGTGGGCGACTACGTGGACAACTACAAGCTCGGCCTGCCGTCGGAGATGGCGATGCTCAACCTGTTCGATCCGCGCACCGGCATGCCCGTGGCGATGATCGATGCCACCTTCATCACGGACGCGCGTACCGGCGCGGTGACCGCGCTCGGCGCCCGGCACCTGGCGCGCCGCAACAGCAAGGTGCTTGGCCATATCGGCGCGCGCGGCACGTCGTACTGGAACGTGCGCCTGCTCGACAGCATCTTCGACTTCGACGAGATCCGCGTGCATTCGCGGCGCCCTGAGAGCCGCGATGCATTCGCCGCCAGGCTGGAGAAGGATCTCGGCAAGAAGATCATCGTCACCCAGGACTGGGAATCGTGCGTGCGCGGTGCCGACATCGTGGTGGAGGCGTCGCGGCTGGAGAAGCCCACGCCACTGCTAAAGACCGAATGGATCAAGCCGGGCGCGTTCGTCGTGCCGTACGGGACCATGAGCGCCGTCGAGTTGTCGCTGACCGACATCATGAACAAGCTGGTGGTGGATGACTGGACCCAATGCAAAGGCGGCATGTTCGGCTCGCTGCGCGCGCATGTGGAAGCGGGCAAGTTGTCAGAGCAGACGCTCCATGCCGAGCTTGGCGAAATCGTCGCCGGCCGCAAGCCGGGACGGCAGAGCGACGACGAGACCAACCTGTTCTGGCATCGCGGCCTGTCGCTCAGCGATATTGCGCTGGGGCACGCCATCATGAAGAAGGCCGAGCGCATGGGCATTGGCCAGCGGCTCGTCTACGCATGATTGCCAACGCGCGCATGTATGCGGTAGCCGCGCCCGTGGCACAGGCGTGGCGGGACCTGTTCGCGTACGTGGGCGAGCGAGCCGGCGTGGCATGGACATATATCGAGCATGCCGCGCCGGCGCCGGTCAGCGAGYTGTGGGCGCGGCCGGACTGCGGCTGCGTGTTCATGTGCGGCTTCCCGTATGTCAGCGCCGGCAGCCGCCATCGGCTGCTGGCCGCGCCGGTGCCGTCGCTGCCGCGCTATGGTGGCAGACCGGTGTACTTCACCGAGTTCATCGTGCGCGACGATGCGGCGTTCGCCACGCTGGAGCAAGCCTTCGGCGGCCGGCTGGCCTGCATGCTGCCGGAGTCGAACTCCGGCTACAACGCGCCGCGCCACTACCTGATGACAGAGGCCGCCGCCGGCACCGGCACGCTGTTCCGGCCGACCCGGGCGCCCACGCCAACGCCGCGCCAGGTGATCGACGCCGTGGTCGGCGGAGAGGCGGCGGTCGGCGTGGTGGACAGCTATGTGCTTGATCTGCTGCGCCTGCACGAGCCCGCGTTGATGGCCAGGGTGCGTAGCGTTGCGGTCACCCCGGCCGCGCCGATCCCGCCGCTGGTGGCCTCGCCGCAGGCCGGTGCCGATACCGTGGCGCGGGTGCGCCCGGTGTTGCTGGACCTGCATCGTGACGCGGCGTGCGCGGGCTGGCTGGCGCAACTCAGGCTGTCGCGCTTCGCGCCCGTCGAAGCCCCGGACTACGCCGTGCTGGCACGCTACGCCAGCGCGGCCGACCAGGCTGGCTTCGAGCTGACCGGCGCTCCGGCCGACACGAGCAAGGAGCACCGCGAATGATGGCGACGAACCCGGCCGGTGCCGACCTGCCGCTGCACGGCCTGAAGGTACTCGATTTCTCGCGTGTGCTGGCGGGCCCGTTCTGCACCGCGATGCTCGCCGACGCGGGCGCCGAGGTCATCAAGGTCGAGCCGTTCGAGGGCGACGACTATCGGCACATGGGCCTGCAGGTCGACGGGCAAAGCGCCAACTTTGCCTTCGTCAACCGGGGCAAGCGCAGCCTGCGGCTGGACCTCAAGCATGCCCATGCGGACGCCGTGACCGAACGTCTCGCGGGCTGGGCCGACGTAGCCATTGAAAACTTCAAGCCGGGCGTGGCCGACCGGCTCGGCATCGGCTATGCGCGCCTGGCGGCGATCAACCCGGCACTGGTCTATTGCAGCATCTCCGGCTTCGGCCAGGCCGGCCCGTGGTCGGACCGGCCAGCCTACGACACCATCATCCAGGCGCTCAGTGGCCTGATGGATGTCACTGGCGCGCCGGAAGGCCAGCCCACCATGATCGGCGAATCCATTGCCGACGTGGCCGCCGGCATGTTCGCTTCGTGGGGCGTGATGGCGGCGCTGTGGCAGCGCACGCGCACCGGGCGCGGCCGGCATCTCGACGTGGCGATGTACGACTGCCTGCTCAGCATGATGCCGACGCTGGTATCGCGCGTGGTGGCCGGCGGCGCAGCCGCCGTGCGGGTGGGCAACCGGCATGCCAATTCGGCGCCGTTCGGTGTGTTCCATGCCGCGGACGGACCCTTTGTGCTGACGGTCGCCAACAACCGCCTGTTCGACAAGCTGGCGCAGGCGATGGCCCAGCCCGCGCTGGCAAGTGATCCGCGCTTTGCCACCAACCGGGCGCGCAAGCAGAACGAAGACGCGCTGGCCGCGATGATCGAGGCCTGGGCCCGGGACATGACGGTGGCGCAGGCGGTAGGGCGCCTGTCCGCGTTCGGCGTGCCGGTTGCCCCGGTGCAATCGGTGGCCGCCAGCGTAGCCAGCGAACACGTACGCGAGCGCGGATTGATCGTCTCGCGTGAAGGCGCCGGCGGCAGCCGGCAATGCCACGTGGAGCAGCCGGTGCGGTTCGGCGCATTGCCGCGCGGCCACTCCGATCCGGCGCCGCCTTTGGGCGCCGATTCGCGGGCCATCCTGCGCGAACTGGGCTTCGGGACCGAAGCGATCGAGGAAATGCACGAGCAAGGAGCGATCTGATGGAAGCGCAAGCCAAGTCTGCGGACCAGTATGTCGATGACGACAGTTTCGAAGGCATGCTGGCCGCCACCACGCGCTTCGTGCGCGAGCGCCTGATGCCGCTGGAGCCGCAGGTGGAGGAGCGCGACGAGGTACCCGAAGAGATCGTCGGGGCGATGAAGGAGATGGGCTTCTTCGGCTTGTCGATCGCGCCCGAATTCGGCGGCAGCGGCCTCAACGCCGAACAGCAGGCGCGCTTCCAGATGGCGCTGAGCCTGAGTTCGCCGGCGTTCCGCTACGTCTACAGCTCCAACCTGGGCATCGGTTCGCGGGGGATCTCGCTGGACGGCACCGATGCGCAAAAGGCGGAGTTCCTGCCGCGCCTGGCCAGCGGCGAGCTGGTCGGCGCCTTTGCGCTGACCGAGCCGGACGCCGGCTCCGATGCCGGCAGCCTGACCACGCGCGCGGAGCGCAGGGGCGGCGACTACGTGCTCAACGGGGCGAAGCGCTTCATCACCAATGCCACGCGCGCCGACGTTTTTACCGTGATGGCGCGCACGGATCCTCAGAGTCCGGGCGCATCCGGCATCAGCGCGTTTATCGTCGACCGGGCCAGCGCCGGGCTCAGCGTCGGCAAGCCCGAGAAGAAGATGGGACATCGCGGCTCGCAGATCGCGGACGTGGTCTTCGATAACGTGGTCGTGCCGGCCTCGCGCCTGATCGGCGCAGTGGAGGGCAAGGGCTTTCGCACCGCGATGAAGACGCTCGACCATGGCCGCATCAATATCGCCGCCATGGGCGTTGGGATGGCGCAGCGGCTGCTCGACGAGGCGGTGGCCTATGCGGGAACGCGCCGGCAGTTCGGGCGTGCCATCATCGACTTCCAGCTGGTGCAAGCCATGCTGGCTGACTCGGAAGCCGAGATCCAGGCCGCGCGTGCGATGACGCTCGCCGCGGCCAGGCGGATCGATGCGACGGGCACGGCGGTGAAGGACGCGGCGGCGGCCAAGTACTTCTCGTCGGAGATGCTGTGCCGCGTTGCGGACCGCGCGATGCAGGTGTTCGGCGGCGCGGGCTATGTGGCGGACTATCCGATCGAGCGGATGTACCGGGACGCCCGCCTGCTGCGGCTGTACGAAGGGACGAGCCAGATCCTGCAGATCGTCATTGCGCGGGCGATCGGCAATGAGCACGGTTTTCGCGTGGCCTGACCACGGCGCGGGACAGATTCTTCGAGTTTCCGAATTTGTGAATGTCTGACTGAAGGGGAGAATGTTCGATGATGAAGCGATTCCTGATGACCCTGCTAATGGCCGGCCTGCCGATGCTGGCCAGCGCGCAGGCCTATCCGTCCAAGCCCGTGCGGCTGATCGTGCCGTTTCCGGCCGGCGGCCCGGCCGATGTGCTGGGACGTGTCGTGGGCGAGGGCTTGTCCAAGGCCTGGGGCCAGAGCGTGCTGGTGGAGAACAAGGCGGGCGCGGCCGGTACTATCGGCGTTGACCAGGCGGCCAAGGCCGCGCCGGACGGTTATACGCTGGCCCTGGTGCCGGTGGGCAACATCGCCGTCAATCCGTCACTGTTCCGCAGCCTGCCGTACAAGCCCACGGACCTGGTGCCGGTCACCATGCTGGCCACCGCGGAAAACGTGCTCGTGGTTGGCGCCAACGTCCCCGCCACTTCCCTCGCCGAGCTACTCAAGCTGGCGGCACAGAAGCCAGGCGAGCTGACGTTCGCCTCGCCCGGGGCCGGCAGCCAGGCGCACCTGGCCGGAGAACTGCTTCAGCTTGACGCCAAGGTCAGGCTCAACCACATCCCCTACAAGGGGGTGAGCCCGGCGATGACCGACCTGGTCGGCGGCCAGGTGACCATGATGTTCGCGCAGGTCTCGTCGGCGCTGCCCTATATCAAGTCGGGCAAACTCCATGCGCTCGGCGTAGCCAGCCAGAAGCGCTCGCCGCTGATGCCCGACGTGCCCACCATTGCGGAGCAGGGCTTCCCGAAGTTCGAGGCGGTTTCCTGGTATGCCTTGATGGCTCCCGCGGGCACGCCCAAGGACGTGATTGGCCGCGTTCATCGCCAGACGCTGGAGGTGCTGGCGAATCCGGTAGTGAAGGAGAAGCTGGCCACGCTGGGCATGGAAACCGCCGGCGGCACGCCGCAGGCGCTGGCCACCACGATCCAGCAGGATAGCGCCCGCTGGGCCGGCGTGATCCGCCAGCGCCAGATCACCGTGGACTGAGCAGCAGGCGCCGCCGTGCGCCGAGTCAGACTGCCTGCTCCGTCAAAGGCCAGCCAGGATGCTGCCGCAGTATACGCCGCTCCACCCGTATATCGGGGCGCCACCACGCGTTGAAGTCGTACACATAGACGAAGCCTTCGTGTTCGCGCAGACGAAACGCGGCCAGCGTCAGTTCGTTTGCCACTGTGGAGAATTGCAGAACGTCCTCATGGGCTTCGCCGTAACGCCTGCCACGAATGGTGAACTGGTGCAGATGTTCGTCCGTCCAGCCCATGACTACCTGGATGACATTGTGCAATTGCGCGAGCGCTAAGTACTCGGGAAGGAGGACCCGCCGCCATCTCGTCATGTACCAGCCCAATCTGACAAGCCACCGGCCACCGACGCTCGTCGGCGAACCACTGCACGCGGGACGTATCGTGTCCGGCCTCTATTCCAGCCTGATGCTGCGTTCGACCATCAAGGCCGGTATCGGTATCGGCATCGGCGAGGTACCCGTGCCGCTCGGCGAGAAGGAGGGGTTGGCGCGGGTGTGGCCGGGACTTCACGCGGGTACTTGCTAAATTGCCTGCCTCGCGAAAGAGGGGGGCCTGCGGAGCCTTGCTGCAAGCGGCCCTCCGGGCAATCACCGCCAGATTTTGCGTAAAAAGTACGGATACCCCATCGGAGGGGATTTGCGCGGTCCTTACCGAAATCGCCCGACTTCTTGTCCAGGCGGGCCAGCCGCAGGTCATTGCTACCAGCGCATGCCGGTTCCCAGGGATCCGGTTTCAAAGATCACATATTGCGTTCGTTGCTTGTAGGTGGCCTCCACCCGATAATCGGCGGGCGGCACCTTGAACAGGCAGCGCGGACCGGTGGCTTGGAACGCCGCCAGCACTCTGCCATGCCGCCGCAGCCGGACATCGACTCCCGCCAGTAAGTCGCCTCGAGGACCCTCTGTGAAGATGACGCCGAGGTTGTATTGCTGTTCGAGATTGCTCAAGTGGTCCTGCTCCTCGACGCCTGTGCCGCCGCAGATATAGGTGACATTGCCCACAGTTCGCGGCGCCATCAGTTGCGGTCCCGAGGCCTGCGGTCGCATGACTGCCCGCTGCGCCTGCGACGCCGCCGCCTCCGGCTGCACGATGACAAGCAGCGGTTCCGGCTTTGCCGCCTGCGCTTGTGTAATTGAGGCCTGCGGGTCTGCGGCTTGTGGCATTGCCATGGCCGGGGTTGCTATCTCCGGCAGCATAGTCACGGCGTGAGGTTGCTGGGTCGATGCCACCGCCTGCGTCGGTGCCATCTCCACCGGCTTGGTCGCGGCCTCCGGCAACGAGGTAGCGGCCTGCGGCAGCGTAGGCGATGTCTCGGGCGACGATTGAGCTTGCGTGCCAAACGCGAGCGCTGCCGACATGACGGTAAATACAAGGCGCGCAACGGCCGGCAGGCGGGCAGTATGTGAGATTGACATGGAGCTCCCCCTTTATATTGGTGCGATAAGACTAAACCGTTGCTGCATCCACAGCTATCCGCCAGAAGTCCCATCCGTTAGTGGCGTGGCGAGCATTACCGCATCTATCATGTGTGCCGCACTCGGGCTAGACCAAGTGAGGCGACAGTAAGGGACCTCGACCTAGTTCTTCCTGTGCCGCGTTCGAACTCGCGGCCGTGGCCGAACCCGATCAAGGGGCGGGCACCCAGGCATTCCACATCAAGCGCCCCGTCGCGCGCTGCTCCGCTTCTCTGAACCGCTGCGTGTCATCAATACCGCAATCAGAGCCCGGCAGTCTGTCAACGCATTGTGCGGCTGCGGCCTCTCGATAGCATAAAGGGCTCCGAATGCGTTCAACATCATCTGCGCCATTGCCATAACCGAATCCTCCTCGACCGTGAAGTCAGATGCCACCAACGCGGCTTCCACCGGAGTCGGAAGCGACTGTGCGAGGGCCATCGTCACCGTCGGCTCGGGGACTGTCTGCGCTGTCTTCGTGGGTTCCTCATCGACATAGGTCGGCCGGCGAAGGCGGCACGGCTTGGCTTAAGTCAAAGTTTGCCTCCCGCAGGCCCCCTGGCGTCAGTGAAACCCAGTGCAGTACCGATGGGGAGCGCACCAGCCCGAGGCTGCCCTGATAGGTCCATTGGATCGGGGATGGCTGGCTGCCGCGCAATGCAATCGTCTCGGCGGACAGTTTGAGGTGAAGCAGGCGGCCATCCTGTCCGGGCGTGTACGCCATGTCGCCGACGACCGTGATGCCGGCCTCGCGCACACTTGCCGGCATGCAAGGCAATGAGGCAGTGACTTTGCCGGCGGTATCCAGCAAATGCGCGAAACCCATGCCACCATCGCTGGTGCCGACCACCAGGAAGCTGTTCAGTGCCGGCACATAGGCCGTGCCATACGTGTAGTACTTTAGTTTCTCGTTCAGCACCTGAGTGCCGGTCAATGCCGAGTCGTCTGGCCGATAGATTGCCGTCTTCAGCCTGGCGTGCTTCTCGCCGGGAATGAACTCCTGCCAAGCGAGCAAGGCTATCTCCTTCGAGCCGGCGATCAATGGCCACCACTCCCGCTTGTCGCGCGCCACATCGGTGCTGCGTAGCAACTGCCCCTTGACGTCATAAGTCTTGAGGTAGACACCGTTTCCGGTGCCCAGGTTATCCACGCCGCCCCCGTCGATCCAGTCGTCCGAGTAGAACACCACAAACGTATCCCCCACTGCCGCGACATGGCCGGAGTGCCCCCCCGACCAGACGTCGATCGATTTCGCCTGCTGCGGCTGCAGGTCCGCGCCATACACGCGATAGCGCTGGCTGACACTGTTGGCCGTATTCGCACCATCCTCGAAGGTCAGCATGATGCGGCCACCGGCACTCTGCGCCACCGAGACCGGCTCCTGCGCTTCCTTCTGCGCTATAAGCAACCGGGGCTTGCCGAGATTGGCCTGTTCCGGCTTCCATTCGGCAACGTAGATGTCATGCGACCAGTTGCGATTGCGGTCCGGCCCGCGCGGTGGCAGGCCGGAGCTGCTGAAGAACACGTAGGTGATATCCCCCGGGCCGGTCGCTGCGCCAATGCCGTGCATATAGGCGCGCTGATCGACATCTGGGCGGGCCTTGGGAGGCGCTCCCTGCCCGTCAGTGCGGCCACCACTGCTGCGGCTGTCGTTGCGCGCGCCCGCCGGCGCCCACAGCAGTACACCGGCAAGCAGCAGCGTGGCGCCGCGCATCATGGAGAACGGTCGCATCGTCACTCCACCGTGACTGACTTGGCGAGATTGCGGGGCTTGTCCACATCGGTGTCGCGCGCGCACGCGGTGTGATAAGCCAGCAACTGCAGAGGCACCACATGCAGGATCGGCGACAGCATCCCGTAGTGCTCGGGCATGCGGATGACGTGCAGCCCACGCGCGCTGCTGATCATACTACCGGCATCGGAAAAGACGTAGAGCTCCCCGCCGCGCGCCCGTACTTCCTGCAAGTTGGACTTAAGCTTCTCCAGCAGGGTGTCGTTGGGCGCGACTGTTACCACCGGCATTTGGTCGGTCACCAACGCGAGCGGCCCGTGCTTGAGTTCGCCCGCAGCATAGGCTTCGGCGTGGATATATGAGATTTCCTTCAGCTTCAGCGCGCCTTCGAGCGCGATTGGGTAATGTATTCCACGCCCGAGAAAAAGCGCGTTCTCCTTGCGCGACAGCGATTCTGCCCAGGCAACGATCTGTGGCTCGAGCGCCAGCACGCGGTTCAGCGCTGCCGGCAGTTGGCGCAACTGTTCGAGTATCAGGGCCTCCTGCAGAGCAGGCAGCAGGCCGCGCTGCCTGGCCAGCGTCGCCGTCAACACGAACAACGCCACCAACTGGGTGGTGAAGGCCTTGGTGGAGGCAACACCGATCTCGGCGCCGGCCCGGGTCAGAAAGTGCAGGTTGGCCTGGCGCATGATGGCGCTGCCGGACACATTGCATATCGCCAGTGTATGGCGATGACCAAGGGCTTGCGCGTGCTTAAGGGCAGCCAGTGTGTCTGCGGTCTCGCCCGACTGCGATATCACTAGCACGAGCGTATGGGGATTCGGCACGGAATCGCGATAGCGGTATTCGCTGGCGATCTCCACGCTGGTTTGCATCCGCGCGATCGACTCCAGCCAGTATTTGGCGGTCAGGCCGGCATGGTAGCTGGTGCCGCAGGCCAGGATCAGCACCGAATCAATGTCGGCGAATGCGTCAGCCGCCTGTGCACCGAACAGCGCCGGTGAGAACTCCTCGATGTATTCAGTCGCATCAGCGATGACGGCTGGCTGCTCAAAGATCTCCTTTTGCATGTAGTGCTGGTACGGGCCGAGGTCGGCCGCGGCTGCGTTCGCCTCCAACTCGCGTATCTCGCGGAAGGCAGGATTGCCATTACGGTCGATGATCGAGACCCCACCGCGCGCCAGCGATACCAGGTCACCCTCTTCGAGGTAGATAAAGCGCCCTGCGCTTCCAGCCAGTGCCATGGTGTCTGAAGCGAGGTAAGTACCATCGCTTCCCAGGCCTACCACGAGCGGCGATCCGGAGCGGGCGCCGATCACGAGGTCCGGCTGCTCGCGCGTGAACACGGCAATGGCATAGGCACCGTGCAACTGCTGGAGCGCTAGCTGCACCGCCTTGCACAGGTCCCCACCGCCGTCGTGGTGAAAACAGTGGTGCACCAAATGCGCGATCACCTCTGTGTCGGTCTGCGATTCGAAATCGTAGCCACATTCCCTCAGTTGCTCGCGCAGGGCTTCGTGATTTTCGATGATGCCGTTGTGCACCAGAGCGATCTCGCCACTGGAGAAGATCGGATGGGCATTTCGTGTGAGCGGCGCGCCGTGCGTCGCCCACCTCGTGTGAGCGATGCCGACGGTACCTTCCAGCAGCGTTTGATCCACCTGCTCAGCAAGGTTCGCCACGCGCGCCACGCTGCGCACCCGTCGTGGCTCACCATCCTGCAGCACGGCAAGGCCGCAGGAATCGTAGCCGCGATATTCCAGACGCCGCAATCCTTCCAGCAGGACCGGTGTCACATTACGTTGAGCAACAGCGCCGACAATGCCACACATGAAAATGCCCCGAAAAAGAATAAAGCTGTTTTAAAAAGGCCTCGCGCGACGGCCGGTGAGCCGCCCGCGCGAGGCCGATGCTCCGCTGCTGGTCAAGCCAGCTCGTGCAATGGTGCAACGTGCGAAATCAGCCCATCTTCATCGTGAAAGGCCATCAGGCTGCGACCGGTGCCCACCGAGAGCACCACATCCCGGGCCAGGTCGAGGGATGATATCGGCGCTGCGCGGGCAGGCCGCTTGGAACCCGACACTCGCTCGTCGAGGCGGCGCGCCAGTGTCCAAAACGTCAGCGTCATGCTCATGGCGAAGATGATCAACACATCGGGCATGACTTCCCTTAGCGAGAACTCAGTGCTGCCAGCAGAAGCCACACACCAGTAGATGTAGAACGCCGCCGCTGCCCAGATCGCTGCGACGAGCAAGGGGCGCACCACGCGGTACCAGAGATAGCGGCGAACCGCCTTGCCCCGTGCATGATGCTGCAGATATTGTTGCAAGGTGGCGCTGGACGCGTCGATGATTGGGTCTTTCATTTCTCACTCCTCCTCAAGAATGCTCTTCAAATTGCCCGACATAGTGGGATGCCGGCGCGGGTGACCTTGGCGGCGTGGGCTCCTCGCGGATGCCTCGGTCGGGGCTGGTCCACCTTGCCCGGGTGCGGCGCTGATGAAACAGCACGCCGGGCAGGGCGATCACCGAAGCGACCATGCTGATGGTCCAGAACGCGACCGGGTACCAGATCGTGTCTAGAAAGTAGCGCAGCAGCTTGGTGTCGTAGGGGCGATCTATGACGCAGCCAACCAGGATCTGCACGCAGCAGGTCAGAAAGAGAAAGACACCCGCGCCGCGAGGCATGCCCGCGAAGCGCCATGCCTCGGGTAGCTCGAACAAGGCGGTCGCGGCCGTCATCACCAGGGTGAAAAGCATGCAGTAGGCCCAGATCACACTGATCGAATACTCGAGGAAGATCGGCCACATCATCGGCTTACTCTTGGTGATGATGGGTGCCGCATACTTCTGCAACACCTGGATACCACCCCGGGCCCAGCGCAGGCGCTGCTTGAACAGGCCCCTGATCGTCTCGGGCATCAGGATCCAGCTGAGGGCGCGCGGCTCGAAATGCAGGCGCCAGCCATTGACCTGCAGCTTCCAGCTGATATCGATGTCTTCGGTCAGCATGTCTGGGCTCCAGTAGCCCACGTTACGCAGCGCACTTTTGCGGAACATGCAGATCACACCCGAAACGGTAAGCAAGCGGCCGTACATTTCCTGGGTCCGTTTGATCAGGCCCACGATGGACGAGAATTCGCCGACTTGCATGCGGCCCAGCAGCGAGGTCCGGGTGCGAATGCGCGGGTTGCCGGTGACGGCGCCTACTCCCGCGTCGCGCAGGAAGTGGCGCAGCATCCAGCCGATGGCCTCCGGGTCCAGCAGCGAGTCACCGTCGATACACAGCAGGTACTCGGCATCGGTCAGCATGGCCGCGGTGGTCAGCCCAATGGCCTTGCCCTCGTTGTTGTTCTGGTGGATCACCAGCAATTGCGGGTACTGATCGATCAGTTCGTTCAGGATGTCTCCGGTGGCATCGCGGCTACCGTCATTGACAGCGATGATGTTGTAGTTTGGATAGCGCAGGTTAGCCAGGTTCGCGATCACCTCGCGCACATTATCTTCCTCGTTGAAGCAGGGCACGATCACCGAGACCTTGGGGCAATCGAGCACCACGTCAGCCCGCTTCTTATGGCGTTCCTTTCTCTCGATGAGGAAGTAGTGAAGGAGGCCACCGGTCATCCACAAGTACGACATGAACAATGGATAGTAAAAGACGAAATTCGAGATCACGCTTGCCGCGTTCTTCATGATGTCCTCCCACCTAATTTATATTTGCTCTTGGTCTAGACTTTCATGCCGTTGCGCGGCCGAACCAGGTTCTGCATGGACATGACATCCCGCAGCACCGCCAGGTCAGGCTGGTTCACCATGAACTGGTCAGGGCGGTAGCCGAGATGTTTGACGCCAGCCATGCGCAAGCGCTGCATCTGCTCGCGTAGCGCGGTGCTGGCGATCGGGGCCTGGGTACGGCCGTCGAGTGTCTTCAGGGCGAAGATGGTCTTCGGCAGCGCGCCTGGATGCGCGGCCACGGCACGTGCCAGGCTCTCCAGCCAGGGCGTGGATGGCGGACCGCCGTCGGCATCGGCGTAAGCCATCAGGTTGATGAAGTCGTACTGCACGGAGAAGGCATCAATGTCCTGGGCCAGTCGCATGCTCGCGTCAGGGTGCAACACCGCGTTGGCGGGCAGGCTGCGCACGGTCAGCACATTGCCGCCGCCCTGGTAGTCCTTGACTACGTCCGCGAGTTGACGTGTGAAGTCGATCAGGTACTGGAGTTTGGCGCCCGACCATCGCTGCAGCAGATCGGGGTTGGCGCGGATTGTTGCGAGATCGCGAGGCAGACCCCAGTCGGCATAGGCGGAAAGCGCGGCTTCGCTGGCATCCTCGACATCGCTCAGGCTGGCGTCCTCGCCGAACACGATGCCGTTCAGGCTGGTGTACCTGGCCAGGTCGTAGTAGATATCGCGGATCACGCCTCGAGCGAGCGGGTCGAAGGGGCTGAGCCGTTGCCGCTGTCGCGGATCAAAGGGGGTAAGCGGTGCGCCCGGCAGCACCGTTACCAGCCGCGCAGAGGCCGGATGGCCCGTGGGCAGATTGTAGGCAAGCACAGGTAGCGCCGCATAGACCTGTACCCCGGCGCGGGTAATCAGTTGCCACGCCGTGCGCGAGAACAGGTCGGCACGCACGGGCATATGCCGATTGGGAAAGTACAGCGCCTGGGCGGTGCCGCTGCCGTCGGGATCGTAATAGGCTTGCAGATAGACCGATTTTGGCTCGAGATCCTTGATCCGGTCGATGAGGCGCGACAGCCTGGCTTCCTGGCGATCGGGATTGGGATCATACACGTCGTCGAGCGAGACATTGACCACGCGTTCGACCGGCCGGTTGTCGCCGCGATAGGCCGATTGCTGGCGGAACTGGCCCATCATGACGCCGGCATCCCAGTCGTAGGAAACCAGCAGGCGCCTGACCTTGGTCAGGGGCACCTCGGGAGTATTAGGTCCGTCGTCGAGGGTGAAGTGGACGTTCATGCCAAGCTTGTGCGATGCGCCGATCAGCGCCGCGTTGTACATGCCATAGGGCCAGACCATCGAGCGCACCTTGACGCCGGTGTTGGCCTGGATCAGTTCGGAGCACGTCTTCAGGTCTCCACCGACCCGGCTTTCGTATTCCTGCTCGGTTTCGTAGCGCTTCAGGGCGGCAAAATACATGTGCGCGCTCGCCGCAGGAAGTTCATTGCCCTGGGGATTTGCGACCGCGCCATGGTGCATATCGTGCGTGTGCGAAGCGATTTCCACGAGCCCGGACTCGGCCATTTCGCGCAGGTTGTCCCAGCTCATGAAGTAACCAGGCGCCATCACCGACTTATGGCTGATGCGAACCGGCTCATCTTGCGGTGTACTGGTCCAGCGCGACACCACGGCCACCAGGCCGGGATAGTTGTACTGCCGCAGCAGGGGAAAAGCCTTGGTGTACTGGCTCCTGTAGGCGTCGTCGAAGGTCAGCAGCACGGCGCGCGGCGGCAGCCGCGGTCCGCCGTTGCGCGATGCGATGATCTGGTCGACGCTGACCGGGTGGAAGTCATTGCCCTTGAGCCAGGCGAAGATATTGTTGAGCGTTGCGGTGCTGATGGCGCACGTGTCCGCCACCGTTCCCACATCGGCACGCAGGTCGTCGCGGATATCGTGGAACGCAAGTACGCGGAAAGTCAGCCCATCGTCGCGATCTGGTGGCGGCAGCAAGGACAGGCCGTAGCCGGCGTGCGCGCTGTGGCTCACCGACAGCGCGCCGGCGAGCCCGATGAATTTTCGACGATTAAGCTTGTTCATGATGACCTATAGGGGAACGTTGAGATTGAGGTAGATCAGCTTGGTCGTTTCGCGATTCGAGTCGTAGCGCCTGCTGCCGACGCCAATGCCGTAGGTGAGGGAAGCCTTGCGGCCAAGCTGCCAGAACTGTTCGAGGCGAGCCTCCCACAGCATGCTGTCGCCAAAGCCGTCCTGCTTGTAGCCGCCCGCAGTGACATATACGCGCTGGGCGAACAACTTCTCCGCATAGCGCCACGGCGTCCACTGATACATCGAGCGCAGTTGCGCGACGTAGTCGCGCCGCGGATTGAAGTAAGCAGTGCCATCAAGGGTGTTGCTGCTGGAGCCCACGTCGAGCCAGATCGAGACCTGGTGGCGTGGCTGGTTCATCAGCCGTTCGTACCAGGTGCCCTGCCACTGCTGGTGAAAATTGGTGTCGCTGTAGCGCGATGCGCCATACATCACGTTGAAGTAACGGGCATCGTCCTGCGAATAGCGGGCCGATGCCGTGGCGGCGCGGCCGGTGATGCCAGCCTGGTAGGCTTTCCACGGCAGCGCGTTGTCGTCGGAATCGACGCCGGCGCCAAAACGCCAGTGATCGTTGGGCTGGAAGGCAAGCGTGCCGGTGCCGCCGGTCTTGCCGTGGCCACCGGTGGACTGATGCACCTCGGCAGCGGCTTCCCATCCGTCGCGCCGGAAATCGCCGCCCAGGCCATTGCGTATGCGGCTGACGCTCTGGCCATCGCCGGTGTCGGCGCGTCCCGAGTATTGGTGCGCGAAGACACGCCAGTAATCGGCCATCGGTGACGAGTAGAGGCGTGTGTCAACGCCCCAGGCATGATCCGCCAGCGCCGCGTTGCCGCGCTCGCCAATGGCGTCGATGATCAGTTGTGGACGCTCGTAGACGCGGTACTCGCGCTGGAAATTCTTGACGCTGTTGTTGTCGGGAAAATTGCCGTCGAAGACTGTCGCGACCGCCTTGGCCTGGTCGTACTGATGCAGTTGCAGTGCGGTCTTGCCGATGCCCACGAGGCTCTCGATGTCGCCGGGGTGGTCGGCTTGCGCCTGACGGTAGATGCTCTGCGAGGCGTAGGGGCGCTCCAGTACCAGGGAG
Source organism: Cupriavidus sp. 05N39 (assembly GCF_056397325.1). Taxonomy (NCBI): domain Bacteria; kingdom Pseudomonadati; phylum Pseudomonadota; class Betaproteobacteria; order Burkholderiales; family Burkholderiaceae; genus Cupriavidus; species Cupriavidus sp. 05N39. The sequence continues at coordinate 18,470 of NZ_JBFTNE010000063.1, read as the reverse complement.
CCGTCCGCGCGGGCGGTCAGGAAGGAAGGATCGAACGGGGCCGCCTTGCGCAGGGTCTCGAGCGCCTGCAGGCCCTCTTCCACGTGATTGGTGTAGAGCAGGTATTGAGCCTGCAGCTTCTTGACGCGGCCGTACTCCGGATTGGTCTTGTCGGCGTCTTCTGACAGCTCGTTATGCGCCGGCGTGTTGCGTGCCATCATGGTGACCAGCTCGCGCGCCGCTTCGTAGTGCCCCTGGTCCAGGTAGGCAAAGAACAAGCTTTCCTGCACGTCCGGCAGCGATAGCGCATAGGGCTCGGTGGTCTCCCTTAGCGGCTCGACCCCCGTCTGCAAGGCCTGTTCATAGGCGGCGGCTGCGAGGTCGGGCTTGTCGAGATAGGCGTAGGCATCGCCTGCGGCGACATAGACGGAAGCCGGCATCGGCTCAGGTGCCCGCGAAATCTGCTCGTAGAGTGCCGTTGCTTCCTTCATGCGCCCACGTACCGATAGCGCGGTGAGGCGGTCGGCCTGGACCGCGCGCCTCACCCCGCTGTATTCGTCGTCTGCGGGAATCCGGGCTAGCAGCGCATCGGCCGCGGCCAGCGCGCTGTCGGCCGGAGCCAGCCGATCGGGGTCATTGGAAGCACTGGCTTGCTGCCGGGCCCACCTGATTTGCTGGGCAACCACAAGATGCTCCAGTAGCAGGAGGTCGCGAGGCGCAAATACGTCCGGGCGTGTGGCGGCCTGTTCCAGGGCCAACTTGGGCGAGCCGCCTTCGGCCAGGGCGAATATGCGCTCCCTAAGGCGGTCCTTCTCGTTTGCGAGCGTTAGCTGTTCCGCCCTGGGTGCCGGGTGGGCGTGCGGCGCCGTCGGCCTGGTGGCCTCTGCGGCGCAATGTTCGCGAGCGAACAGTGCGAACAGGACTGCTGTGGTCTTAAGCGTGGTCCGCAATCGCTTGCGGCTCTGCTGAGGTGCATTCACGTTTTGTGTCTCCCCCGGATTGCGATGCTGCTACAAACGAAACGTCCCCCTTGGCGGCGGCATATCCTTGCCGGCGTCGATGCGATGAAACGAGGGGATGGCCGTCATCCGGCGAGCCGGATGGCTTCGTCGCAGCGCAACGCGCTCATCCAGTCCACCGGAACTTGTCCGCACTGAAATCAACCAGATATCAAGGCGCCGCCGGATCGTCACCAGCTACACCCTGTGCTTCCCGTCCAAGGCCGGCGCCGCTGCAACGCTTTGCGCTGCGGCGGCGCGAACCGCCTTCATGCATATATTTCTCGTTTATTCGTTCTGTCTCGCGACCGTCGCCGAGGCGCCCAGTCCTTCCCGGCCATGTCAGAGCTCGCTTCTTCACGCGTTATCGCGTGCCGTGTCGTCGTCTTTGCGCAGTGCATTATTCGGCGATCAAGCACTAACGAGACAGTCGCCAGAAGCACTAGGGGGCCCAGCCGAAAGTGGGAGGCCGATCTAATCCCATTGTCCTGCCCTCTGTCACAGAGAGGACACGATTGCATGCCGAAGGGGGCGCAGGGATAAGCACCCTGAAGAGGGCGGCTAGGTTGAGTGTCTGGGCTGGGGCAAGGTGGGAGTTATCTCTTATGGCGCAGCCGAGACGTGCGACGTTGATCGGTGCCGCGGGCGGGGTGAGAGCAGCGACCGACTCTGGATGGCGGCGGGACGAATGGGAGCGCACGCCAAAGCGGGGGCTGAGATCAATCCAGGATAAGCGTCAACAAGGCAAATGGGCGGCATGTCGATGAGGCTTACGACGAGGCGGTCGAGGCTTGGCGCGATCCGGTCGGACGCGAGCTTATGGAATCCTTGCTGAAGGTAATCTGACTCTCTGCTAAGCGATGCGAGTGATTTAAATTTAATAAGTAAAAAGATACTTTTTTCCAAAAAATTGACTCTTTCGATTGATAATTAGAGTTTATTAAATACAACCAAAGAGATTCAATGTGGACGTGAAACATCGTGATCTTTTCGATGCCATTATTACGTAAGAATATCGTATTGAAAGATCCGTATATCAATATATGTGTGCCGTTTAATACGTCTATTTGGATGTATAGTTATTAACATTTCATTAAGTGCCGAAATGTAATTTTGAGATTGAAAATAAGCATGAAATGCGGGCCAAATCGGACACGATATACGTATAAGACGGTGCGAACACATCCATGCCGCGCCATTTATCAATCTGGTATTGAGTGAAACCTGAGTGACCGAATGGTTAGACCAAGAAGAAGTCTGTCTGGAAATTTGGGGGCATTTCTGTCATTGTCTAGATCGAAATCATTAATTGCGATTCTTTATGCGTACGTGAAACGACTTAAATATTAAGTGATCATGATTCAAGCTCAATTCCAGCAGGATGACTGACACTAATGAATAATTGTTATCACAATTTATTTGTTATCGATTCCCATTATTTTAATGGCTTCTGTAATTCATTTCGACTCCGGAGGCCGTAACATAATGAATTTGCTGTAGTTAGTGGCTGGCAGTGCCGGTGCAAATTGCAAATGTGGGCGTTACGGTACATATTGGATGTGTGTGGGGAAGGCTTCAAATCGCTGCAGGAAAGCCAGAAGGTCATGATGCAAGGCGACAGGTACGCACGCCGCGAACACCAGAATGCTGTAGTTACTGAGGGTGAGCCATTCGGCTGGATGTGACCCATATCCGTATCCGCCGATCGATGGCGTCGGCGCGGTATTGCTCTCTGGCCCCGCGATGATGCTCCGCGTTTTCAATCATCATCGCCATCGTGCCAACGATGTCACGCACGGTGGCTCTTTCTCCACTCGGGGCTGCAGGGGGAACTGGACGCCGCGCGACACGCTCCACCGGCAACTGGCGGAGGCAGAGCAGGCGTTCGAGCGAGGGCAGGCGGCACAAAAGGGCTGCGGGCGGAACTGGAAACGGCCGTACGCCGTGCCGAGCGGGCAGATGCGGAAGCCGCCGCGACCCGCCGGCTGGTGGCGGCCAGGCGCCGGGCGCCGGTGACGCGCACCAAGTTCAAGCCCGGGCCAGCCTGAGGGACGTGGGTGGGGCAGGGTGTCCACCGCGCGATCTGTGGATTTGATTAAAATTTAAGCAGATAGGCCACCTTGTCCTTCCGCCGGCGCGGATCTCCACAGCAGCAATCCCCGGAACAACCTCAATGTTCCCGAATGACGGCGCGACGCTCGATCCCGCGCTCAAATCTATTCACCTGCATCATGTTGATCGAAATCGAGCGCGCGGAAGCCATCACCTGGATCCGCATCCAGATGGCCCAGCATGGGCTGAGCCTGTCCGACCCGCAGGCCGCCGGCTGCTTTGCCGAGCCGCCGCCGACCCCAACGCCTGGTGTGGTGCGCTACCGCAACGCGCACGGGCAGGGCTGGGACGGCCGCGGTGCCATGCCGGACTGGTTGCAGCGGGCAGTCGGGCCAGCCGCCTTGGTGGGGCGGCGTTCGAGGGCTATACTGAAAATCCACCGTCTCGGTGCGCGCGGTGATAGGGCGCGTGCCATCCTCAGCCTCWCTGAGATTGTGGAGTGGACGGCGTGATCGGCTTCCACGGAAGTGGCAAGCCAGTCCGAACCGGGCCAGACTGCGCAGTCCGACCTGGTTCGGGCGAACCGATTCGACTTGGGCGAGAGCGGACGCAGTGCGGCGGCGCCGACTGGGTCATGACGAGGAGAGCGAGGATGGCTGCAGCCGGCCAGCCGGCGCGGATTTCGCGCGGCAAAGACCGGAACAATGAAATCTGAATGCACCGCGGGCTGCGGGCCGAGCCAGTTTGCTGAACGGCGGCTGGAAACGGGCTAAAACGGCCGCGAGGGTTAGATTACCGGTAGTTTGGGGTGAGACCCAAGTTCGAGGCGCCAAAAATGGCGTCTTTTTTTGACCCCCGGAAAAATGTGATAGTAGGAGACCGCACCAAAGCGGGCGCTGACTAAGCGGCAATGCGGTGGTTTTCTGCTCTGGCGATGGAGGGATACCATCGTTCAACGTGCGATCGGAGCTGGTCATTGAGCACGGCAGTCCGGATTTGTAGCAGTGCGTGCGCGTGCCGCGGCCGCCAGGCAAAAAAGCGGCAATTCTTATTTTAAATCAGTTGGTTAGTAGGAGATGCGGCGGATTTTTGACGAATCCCGGCCATCCCTCAACAAGCTATATGGCCAGGTGCGTAAGGGCAACATGGGCACGCCCACCGAGGTGCTGGCGCAGTTCCGGGCGGACCTGCGGAGCAAGATGCGCGCGACCGTTGGCCACTCCGGGCTGCCGGACGCGCTCAAGTCGATCGCGGCCGACGCGGTGCAGTCGATCTGGCCGGCCGCCAACGAGGCGGCCGCCGGCGAACTGGCCGCCTTGCGGGCCGAAGCTTGGCTGCCGGCGAGCGAGGCGGAGGCGCAGCGCGACCTGGCGCGGGCCGCGGTGGTCGTGGCGGAACAGGAAACGGCAGCCGTGCAGGCCGGGCTCGACGCTGCGCAGCAAGCGCGCGCGACGCTACAGGGGGAACTGGACGCCGCGCGCCAAGCCCTCGCGGCCTCTCAGGCGCGTCAGGAGGAAGGCACGCGTCAGATCGAGACGCTCGAGCGGCAGTTGCGGGACGGCCGAGGCGCCATGCCGGACTGGCTACAGCGGGCGATCAACGCCGGGCAGGCCGTGGAACATTTCCAGGTTGGGTAGTATTCTCGCGGCGGTGCCGTCCCATGGAACGGCCTGGGCCTTGCATTGCTCGCCAGCTGACCGACCCGGACAATGAGGGGCGACCGGCGCCGCCGGCCCGCAATCCGAAACGGAACCAACCGAATGCCGCACGCAACGCTCCCTCCCCCGATTACACCGCTTGGCTCGCTGGGTTCAAAACTTGGGTCGAGCAGGCACGCCAGCGTGCGGTCCGCTCGGTCACCGGGAACTCATGGCGCTCTATTGGCAGATCGGACGTGACATCCTCGAGCAGCAGCAGCAGCAGCAGGGATGGGGAGCCAGGGTCATAGACCGGCTCGCACGCGATCTGCGGGTGACGTTTCCGGACATGAGAGGCTTTTCGCCGCACAACCTCAAGTACATGCGCGCGCTGGCCGAGGCTTGGCCGAGCGGGGCAGTTGTGCAGCAGGCTGCTGCACAACTGCCCCGGTTCCACCTTTGCACGCTGCTGGACAAACGGTAGTACAACGAACTGCGCGAATGATATGCCAAGGAGGCCGCCGAGCATGTGGTCGCGTAGTCACCGGTAAAATGCTGCACGTGCACGAAGTCGATGGTCGGCAGTTTGCCGTATCCGACGATTCGAAGTCTGCGCTGGACGCGGGGACCGGGAGGCCATCGACAATGCCAAAGGTCGCGACCGCTGACGCGGCACTGGGCCCCAGTGCACCGGTGACCTGCTTCGGTGCGTGGTCTGCGGGCGCGTGTCCGCCGGCCGGATTCCTGGGCAAGGTAAAGGGGACGGCAGCTTCCGTTCCCCCCTCCCCGCCGCCACGAACAGGACGAGCAGATTTGTCCTGTCTGCTTCGACGAAGCGGAATGGATTTAGGTCGGGCAGCACACAAAAGGTCCGGGCCCGGCCAAAGCAACGTAGCCCTTCGCCCGGGCATAAACTGGAAGGAGGCGGCGGCCGCAGTGTGTCCTGGCGCCCAGAGTTTCTGTTAGCCGCCGGGCAGACTCCCGAGCGTCGCGGGTGCCGGCTGCGCGGCGATAGCCACGTCACGCCGAAGCTGCTTTCTCAAATGCCATGAGTTACATCCGCGCACCGTTCACCGACGATCAGGTCCAGAAGCTCAACGAGAACCAGGTTGGCCTCGGCGGCCCGGTTCTGCGCGCCTTCACCTGCAGGAACAGCGCCGATCATCGCCACGGAGTCGAAGGTGGCGCCCCTGGCATCCTGATTGCCACCAAGTACGGCTGGGTTTGCCCACACTGCAACTACAAGAGGGACTGGGCATTCGCAATCATGGCGACCCGGTTGACTTGCCCGCCGACCGCCATCCAGTCCTTTGTCTATACGACGCCCTCAATCGAGAAGGCCAATATCCTCCTCGGTCAATATGAACGGCTTGCGGCAACCGAGCGCCCCAGCGCCGCCGTGATGGTCGCCTGCATCAAGAATCGCATCGAGGAAATGTCGCTCCCCGGATTCGGCGCTATCGAGCTCGGCGAGATCCCCACTGACGCGGTGGTGAGACGATCAGAAGGACGTAATTACCGGATCGTCTCGGGACAATCACATCTCCAAGCCGCCCTGCGCCTGACTGGCCGCGCGCTGGTGACGGATGCTGTCACCCATGAGCAGTTACACGTCCATGACATCGACGGCAAACTGTTTGCCATTCCGTCAGACGCCCAGGCAGTGCTCGACTCAGAAACACTAAAGGCGATCGAACACGCCAAGGCCGACCCGCGCGCGAGACGCGAGTGAACACACCCGCGAGCAGGTGGCCGTCGCGCAGGAGCGCGCCAGCGCCACCGAGCGCTGCGCGAGATCGACCAGGAGCGCACGCTGCGCCAGAAGGGCGAGCAGGCGGTGGCGGACCTGCGCACTGAGCTGGCAGCGGTGCAGGCGCGGACGCAAGACGCGGCCGTGGCCGGCGCCGAGGAGCGGGCACGACTGCAGGCCGAGCGCGACACGATCAACCGGCAGTGGGGGGCGGCGCAGCAGGCGCTAGCAGATGGGCAGGTGGCGCACGAGCGCCTGCGGGCCGAACTCGAGGTGGCGCTGCGGCGGGTCGAGCGCGCGCAGGCGGAAGCCACCGCGACACGCCGCTTGGTGCTAGCCAGGCGCCGGGCGCCGGCGCGCACCAAGTTCAACTCCGGGTCCGCTTGATGAAGTGATCGAGGGCGGGGTGAAATTTGTCCACCACGCGAGGGGATAAGCCTGTGGACCAGTCGAGCGGGGACTGATGGCCGGCGGTTTCCGTGAGTTTGATTTATTCTTGAGCGACGAGGGTGGGCACGCGATTCCGGGGGAGTGTGTTGCCACAAACCAGCGATCCGCCGGAACAAGCGTTAGGCCCAACGGTCTCTGAAGACGACAACGCAAGGATCCTGTTCCGCAGCCTCCTCGAATCTGTGCACCTAAAATGATGTCGATCGAAATCGAGCGCGGCGAAGCGATTACTTGGATCCGCATCCAGATGGCCAGGCACGGCCTGACCTTGGCGGACTTGCAGGCCGCAGGCTGCTTTGCCGAGTCGCCGCCGGCGCCATTGCCGGGGACAGTGCGCTACCGCAACGCGCACGGGCAGGGCTGGGACGACCGCGGCGCCATGCCAGACTGGCTGCAGCGGGCGGTCAATGCCGGGTAGACCGTGGAACATTTCCAGGTAGATACGGCAAGGGAATAGGCTATTGGGGGTTCGAATCCCTCCGTCTTCGCCGGCAATGGCGGCGGAAGCCCGGAAGATTGCGGTCTTCCGGGGGTTTGTTTCTTTTGGGTTGCTTCGGGCGACCACCCTGCCCGTTGAGAGGAGAATCTACTGTTAGCGCAACTCACACCGCATGCAGAGTGCAGACGTTTGCGCGGCCCGCTGAAATGCGCTTGAAGCCGTGACTTCTGGCGGTGCTTCTTCAGCAGGGATAAGGGAGAATCCCCAGCGCGCGAAATAGGCTGGGGCTACGGTAGACAGGAGATAGGCGTCTCGCGCCTCCGTGCCGCGAGCCCGCATCAAGAGCGCCTCAACCAATCGGCTGGCAATGCCTCTGTCGCGGTATTCGGGCTCAACTGCTACCGAGCGGATGAGGATGGACTCTCCATGGTGCTCTGCCGCTGCGCAGCCAACGATGTGGCCATCACACACCGCAATGTGGAAGGCTTCGATAATTTCGACAACATCCGCGGCAGGTAGCCTGCAACTCTCAAGCAATGTAACGACTTGCTGCCAATCTGAGTGAGAGGCCGAACGTAGTTGAACGTCGGTCAACATAGGAAGTGACTCCAACTTGCGCTTCGTTAGGCTAAGAGAAGCCTGTTGCACGCTCTAGTTATTCAGAAGGCATATGTTTGTCTTCTTCACTTAGCAGCGCGATGGTCATGCGCAACCGTCGGCTGTCATGGTGGTGAGCCTATCACCGAACACGCATTCGGCTTGTAAGCGATTGTGAGACCGCAGCCAGCGGCCCAAGAACAAGGAAGGCACTCCGCAGTGCAGGGGAATGGGGAGCCGACCGCTGAGATTCACGCGCGCCTTCCGAGCGTCCCGAATCCAGGCTGCATACAAGGTCCTTGCACTGCTTTCCGGAGTGAGCCGGCAGAGTCATCGGGTTTGACGGCGCTGGGTGGCGTCGTAGCACCCCTTGAGGGTGGCGCTGAACTAACAAAGCCACAAAGTGCGGCGCGGGATACTTTCGCGCGCGCAGTTAGCCGGCCTCGGTGCAAGCAAAATCGAACAGAATGTCAGATGCCTCGGCGCTACAGTGGCCGTCCCCATGCCGGTAGGCGTTTTAGGAGGTACACGAATGAAGCAGCATCTGGCGAATCCCTGTTGATGGCTGGTGCGATGATCGCGTCCTACCCGCTGTTCGCGCAGCAGGCCCAGCCCATTCAGCCGACCCAGCCGATGCCAGCGACTCAGCCGATGCAATCCAGCCAGGCGGTGCCATCCGCCCAGCCTATGCAAGCAATGCCGGCGGCAGCGCCGTCGGCCCAGGGGGCGCTGTCAGCTGTACGCGATCCCGATGCGCAAGGTGCCGGACAGTCGGCTCAACCGGGCATGGCTCCCGCTCCAGTCGACCCCACGCTGGCCCGCAGCCCCAACCCGTCAATGGACCCCGCCAGCATGAGCCTGGCTCCCGATGCGCTCGGAACGCGCCAATCCTTTCCTCGACGGTGCCTGAGCGCCACCAGCGTTGCCATCGGCGCCGACACGCAGCCGGCGCCTGTCAGCTTTCTTGCACGCTGTAAGTCTCGACCACCACTTCCGAGTGCTGCGTCCGGTAAGCCGGGCAGCGCTCGGCAGGACAGCAGTGCGGCGCGCCGGTCCGCATCGAACGGGCCGCGCATGGATAGCGTCAAGCAGGATGTCCGGTTTACCGACAAACATCTTGGCCGGCGCATTGACTCATCAGAACTGCAACCCGTGCTGACCTGTTGCCTCACGTAGTTTGCTACCAGTCGGATTGTCCGGCGGGAGCAGCGCAACGTGACGAGGCAAATCAGCATGACGATACGCAAGGAGTTGCTCGAAGCGCTGCGAGTGGGGTATCGCAGCGCGGCGTTCGGTGAACAGATCACGATTCTCGATGAGTTCGCGGCCCTGACTGGGAATCACCGCAAGCACGCCATCCAGCTGCTGCGGCAGCAGGGGGGCCTCCGCGGCGACGAAGGCGACACGCGAATGCAATCGGCTGTACGACGAGGCAGTACGCCAGGTGTTGACGGTGTTGTGGGAAGCGGCCGACAGGGTCTGCGGCAAGCGCCTGAAGACATTGATCCCGACGTTGGGTGATACCTTGGAACGGCAAGCCCATCTGGACCTGGATCCGATCATCAAAGCCAAGCTCTTTCGAGTCAGCGCGGCGAGGGGTAATCGAATTAGTTACCACATTGTCTGATTGGCATGGAGGCTTGCTCGGGCGCGCGTGCATCGGCAACGTGAAGGTCAGCGAGGCATATCGGTGCGGGGGACAGCAACCGGCATGTGGGCCGCAACCTGATCGAGCACCACCTCGGGTTCGTCGGCTTCGGTGTCCGATTCGTTGTCCAGCCTGCGACGCATCCGTTCGACATCGAGGTCGCCGGTCCATTTCGCGACCACCACCGTGGCCACGCCGTTGCCGATCAGGTTGGTCAGCGCGCGGGCCTCGGACATGAAGCGGTCGATGCCGAGGATCAGGGCCAAACCGGCGACCGGCACATGCCCCACCGCCGACAGCGTGGCCGCGAGCACGATAAAGCCACTGCCGGTGACGCCGGCGGCGCCCTTCGAAGTGAGCAGCAGCACGGCCAGCAGCGTGATCTGCTGCGTCAGGGTCATGTCCGTGTTGGTCGCCTGAGCGATGAATACCGCCGCCATGGTCAGGTAGATGGACGTCCCATCCAGGTTGAACGAGTATCCCGTGGGGATTACCAGGCCGACGACAGACTTGCGGGCGCCGAGGTTCTCCAGCTTGGCCATCATCCGCGGCAGCACGGATTCGGAGGACGACGTGCCCAGCACGATCAGCAGTTCCTCTTTGATGTACTTGATGAACTTCCAGATCGAGAAGCCGTGCAGGCGTGCGATGGTACCAAGCACGATAAAGATGAACAGCAGGCAAGTCGCATAAAACGTCGCCATCAGCTGGCCAAGCTGCAGCAGCGAACCCACGCCGTACTTCCCAATGGTGAACGCCATGGCGCCGAACGCGCCGATGGGAGCGACCTTCATGATGTAGCCGACGATGGTAAACAGCACATGCGAGAACTTCTCGATGAAATCGAACACCAGCGTGCCGCGGCCGCCGAACTTGTGCAGCGCGAAGCCGAACATCACCGCAAACAGCAGCACCTGGAGAATCTCGCCCTTGGCGAAGGCATCCACCACGGTACTCGGGATCACGTTCAGCAGGAAATCCACCGTACCCTGCATCTTTCCGGGCCCGGTRTAGGCGGCGATGCYCTTCGTGTCGAGGGTGSTKACGTCSACATTCATGCCGGCGCCSGGCTTGACGATGTTGATGATSAYCARGCCCACCACCAGCGCRAYGCCGCTSACGAYYTCGAAGTACAGCAGCGCCAGCCCGCCGGTCTTGCCGACCTTCTTCATGTCCTCCATGCCAGCGATGCCCACCACGACCGTGCAGAAGATGATCGGGGCGATGATCATCTTGATCAGCTTAATAAAGCCATCGCCCAGTGGCTTCATCGCCTCGCCGGTGTGCGGATAGAAGTGGCCCAGGAGGACGCCGACGACGATCGCGGTGATGACCTGGAAGTAGAGCGATCTGTAGAACGGCTTCGGGTGATTGTTCTTATCCATGAGTGTCTCCGTCATTGCTTCGCGATCACTATCAGCGTCTAGATGCTTGCCGCGTACGCTTGATGGCCTGCGGGTCAGCTTGAGCGCACTGGAAAGCCGGGGCCGCATGCGCAGCCCCCTTCTGCCTGGCCTGCTTCGCCGCCTCGAACGCGGCTGGGGCGACACTGGCGGCGCGCGGGCAGGTCGCCCGGATCGGGCCGCAGGTTTCGCATGCGCGCCGCGATTGCGTGTCATGGCCAGTACTGACTGGCCTATCCATCGCCGTGCCGCACCGCGTGGAGATGGGCGTGCGTCGCCATGGCTGTCTCCTGGTGATGGTCCATCCCGCGTTCATGGGATCCGTCAAGTGCGCAAACCGGGTACTGTCGCGCAAAAGGCCGCCCCTGATATAGCTTCAGTCAGTCGATCGAATTCCCCCATCGATTCGCATGGCGAGGACGAATGAAGTGGCGCCGCCTCGAGAGGAAACGGCGTCAGCCGTCCTGTCCCCAGCAACAATGTTGGGAAAACCGCCGTTCCAGTATTGGATAGGGGGTTTCGAAAGTCAAAGGAGCGTGCCGCGTTGTCGTCAAAGGAAGGACATTGCAATCCGGCCTGCACAGGTCTCAAATGGAATACGCTGGCGCAGGGTCACGAAACGCGTGGTCCCACCATGCCGAAGCGGACGGACTTCCCAGGTGTCGGTGACAGCTGCGTACCGATGGCAGCGGCACTGACGCTCTGCCTGACATCTGGATCTGTACGTCAGCGCGGCCAGCATGCCCAGGCCACGAAGCCGCTGTCGGCCGATGCGCCCGGTGGCGATGCCGGAATCGTCTAGCCATGTGTCGACGCTGCGCAGGCGGTTGAGTAAAGCGCCGAGAACGGTTGGAGAACGGACTTCCGCGGTTCTTTCCACGACCTTGGGAAGCGGTGTAACTAGCACTTATGGCTTTTTCAACATAACCAAAAATGGACAGTCGACAAGGCACTGTTAACTTGCCGATAGCGAGCCAATGCAGTGGCACGCGGGACCGCCGCTCACAAAGCAGTTGACGGATTTTTGGCCACGTCGGTGAGTTCGTGCCAGGCAGCGAATCTCGCAGCGAGGTGTTCGGGATGCTAATGGAAATCCCGCCCGACCCGGCTCCCCAGCCTTTCCCATTTCGGGACCGGATACCACATCCTTATACAGCCAGGGGCCAGACCGTAACCCGCGAATCCTTATGCCTATAGGATACTTTTGGGAGCGCCAGACTGATCAAGAAACTGGACCTTCTGGACTTCATCGGTGGATGGCTGGACGCAAAATTGGTAGGTGGTATGACTCCATGCAGCAGAGATCGTGTGACTGCTCGAAGTAGGCGAACCGACGAGCCAAATGGTGCCGTGCTTGTCAAGGACAACGCGACGCAGAGCGAAGCAGTTGTTCTCGTTGGCGATGGCTACGGCAACGATACGGCACTTAGTGAATTCCTCTTCAAGGGACAGGATGTGCGACCGAAGGGACTGAAAGGTTTCTTTTGCAGTCATGGATTGGCTTGCCGCTGTTGCGGATGAGCGCTCTGATTTACTGTCTTTGGGCCTGCGGGTTCGGTGACGCCTGTTTTTTCGTACTGAAGAACGTCATTGCCGCCTTAGTGGCGCCACAGGGGGACTTGCTACTATCTTCATCGTCCGCAAGTTCTTTAGGTGAGTATAGTTAACGCGCTCCCTCATGGCGAAGCACTAAGGTGGCCGCCCGCACGCGATACTTCCCTTTAGGGACACACGCCATGAAAGATTGAGGCACAAGCAGACTGAATACGGTGGAACCGTTCGGCGCCGCGGCGAAAGCTCGGAGTTTCACTGCGGCAGCACGCTCCCCGCCATCAAAATGCGATAGACCTCGCCGGCTATCCCAGCAGATGTCTTCGCGCTTCCAATGAGGCGTTCGCAGGTATCCTGCCGCAAGGTTGACGTGATCCTATTGGCAAGCTGGGGCCGCTGCTCGAGGTCGCTAGGCCACGGCCAGGTCGCGCAATTGAACATTGTGGAGTCCTGCCGCTGTGGCTGCTGCGGGAAGGCTCTCAAAAGGGCTTTCACGGATCTTTGGCAGGGAACCATTATTTGCTGGCTGGCTGGCTGAGTGGCGGCAATGCGCAGGGCGATTCCGCGAACGTCGGATGAGGGATTTTCTGGGATGTAGTCAATGCGGACGCGTCGCCCGGAGACTGCGGGGCCCGCGCAGTTCGCTGCGCGGGCTGTTTGCTCTGGGCACCTCGGCGTAAGTGCTACGCGTAATCGCCAAACCTATCTGGGTCGTCCGGCATCGTCCATTTGACGGCCTTTTCTTCGACGTCTTTTGCCTGTTTCTGGACTGTGGGCAATGTCGTGTGGGGTGCGAACTCCGAGATTAGCTGAGATTTTGGTACGTTGATGACTTCCTCGCCGTCTTCGGACCAACATTTGAACCTGACGGTCATATGTGACTCCGGTTAGTGACTCAATCGCTCTTGCATTGGAATGCACAGGGGCGAACTATCATAATAGGTCGGATATATGAGAGTTGGCTGACGTCAATAGCGACAGGCAACTGGGGCAGTCCGATTCTGCCGGCGCGTTGTCGGACCGTTGCTCAAGGCAGAGATTCCTAAGAATCCGCCACCGTCGTTGCGGGTGCGTCTGGGCACGCCTCGCAAGCCATTACCAGCAGCGGAAGCCGTCTTTTCAGGAACCGGCAGTCGCGGACGAGACGTAAGCCTAGTCCGGTGGCAATGGAATAGATTCCATTTTTATATCCAGCGGAGATGCGGCAGAAAATCGCCGTGCTCCTCTATGCCGACTCCGCCTCTGCCATATAGCAAGGTCATAACCTTATCCTTCTCGGATGATTTGCAGCCCACAATCATGAGAAGCTCGCCTTGCGACAATAAGGCCGCATGTCGGGCTAATCGAGGCCCCCGATCATAAAGCCAAGGCCATAGGTGGTGAGACTACTCAGCGGGTCAGAATGGTCGCCGTAGTATCCGGCGAGAGCTATACCCAGTACCGCGCAGATAACATATCCAGCCATCGAAACTTCGGGTCGGAATGTGGTATGGCTGCTATCGGCAGCCGGAAAGCCCTCGATAGGCTTGAGGCCTCTGCCCATGAACCACGGACCCGTTACGTAAGTTGGCGCCCTTGATAGGGCAAGCACCTGAGTCCAGCCATTTCTGGCCGAAGCAGCATCTGCGAAACGAAAATAGAGAAGGGTACGCATAGCAGCACCTCGGTTATCCGGGCACAACTGCGCTCGGAGGATTGAGACCCATGGTGTCAACGTTGGTTGGTACAGCCGGACAGGAAATCCGCGATGGCAGCGTCAGAAATCCGTTTGTAGGCGCGATAGCACCAAAAGTGATGTTGATGCAGCATTGGACTGCTGCTTCGACGCGAACTAGCTCAAATCTGCAATCTGCTTGTTTTGCGGATCGAATTGACCGGGTTGCGCAGTCTTGCGACCTTCATCTGGTTGTTCACTCTGGCGCTTTCTCGATGTTGTCGAGCGCTTTGTCGGGGCCGGAGGTACGGGGGCGTACTTCATGAGTGCCTTGTCGTTGCTTATGGTCTGCTGTCATGTCACTTCTTAAGAATACGCTCTTGCGACTAGATTCCCAACAAGGGTTACTCAACTGGTGGGCGCCCGACCAACTCCCTTGCCAGTTGCGCCCACTGGCGAGAAAATGGCCCTCCCTGTACTTCGATGCGTTCACTTATCGCCGCGACGTCAGGTGGCCGAAAAGGATCCATAATACGAAATCAGCATTCCTGAGCTGAAGGCATATGAGCCGATTAACGCAGGTGTTGCTTGAATATCACGAACGCAGCAAGCACCGTGTCGACAGCTACGCTCCCGGTCCCGAAGGGCTCGACTGGGCAACCCAGCCAGACCCGTTCCGGGTGTTTCAAGGCACACCGCGGATTGCTCTTCCATTGGTCGCGGACACCTTGGCCGCACGCTACAACGAGCTGCGCTGCGGCACTCTGCCTCCCGCGCAAAGATTCAGTCTTCGTACCCTGGCAATCCTGTTTGAACTTTCACTCGGCCTGTCAGCGTGCAAATCCTACGGTGCTCAGCGGTGGTCACTGCGCTGCAATCCTTCGAGCGGGAATCTGCATCCGACCGAGGGCTATCTTCTGTGTCCGGCTCTGCCCGGCTTGGCTGGCGGGGTCTACCATTACCTGAGCCGCAACCATGTACTTGAACATCGCGCTGAATTGGATGATCCTCGATGGACCGAGGCGTTTGCAGGCGGCGGTATCCTGGTCGGCATCAGCTCGATCCACTGGCGCGAGGCGTGGAAATACGGAATGCGCGCATGGCGCTACTGCCAGCATGACTGCGGCCATGCTATCGCGGCAGTGAGTTACGCCGCGGCAGCTCTCGGCTGGCAGACGCGGCTGGTGGAGGCGGCTGCGGATGACGCGTTGGCCGCATTGCTTGGATTGAACCGCCGCGAGGATTTTGGACCGGCCGAACCAGAGGTGCCAGATGCCCTGCTTTGGATCGGCAATCCTGAAGCACAGCCGGACCCTAGGTGCCTGCAGGCTGCTTTGGATAAGGCGCACTGGTACGGATACGCGAATCAACTAAGCGCGGGACATGAGAGTTGGCCCGACATCGATTCGATCCATCGCGCCACGCACAAGTCTCGTACTCGCGAACCGAGCTCGCCAAATCCGGAGCCGCACCGGTGGTCCGCGACGCCCGCCCTTGATCTGAGCTTTGCCCGAATCGCTCGGCAGCGCCGCAGCGCTGTGAGTTTCGATGGTACGACGCGCATCACCGCCGCGGCTTTTTTCGCCATGCTGGCATGTCTGTTGGTACGTAGCGACACGCCACCGTGGAATACGCTGATGTCTCCAGTCGCGGTGCATCCGGCGCTGTTGGTGCACCGCGTGGACGATCTGGAGCCGGGCCTGTATGTGCTAGTGAGACATTCCGGGGCGCTGCCTAGCCTCAAGCAGGCTATGCGCCCGGAATGGCTGTGGCAAAAGACTGGACCGGACCATCTGCCGCTCTATTTTCTGCTACCTTACGATTTACGCGCAGTGGCAAAGTTGATCTGTTGTCACCAGGACATCGCCGCTGATTCCTGCTTTGCGCTGGGAATGATCGCAAATTTCGAAATCGCCCTGAAGCAACCATGGCGTTATCGCCATCTTTTCTGGGAATGCGGAATTCTCGGCCAGGCGCTCTATCTTGAAGCAGAAGCCTCCGGAGAGCGCGCTACGGGAATTGGCTGTTTTTTCGACGATGAAATGCACGCCATGCTGGGAATCAAAGATCACGCTTGGCAAAGCCTGTATCACTTTACCGTCGGTGGCGCCATGGTCGATCAGCGCTTGTCTACATTTGCACCGTATGAGGTTCAGCCGCGCCGCGAACGCAGCGAACCAGGCGCTCGAATTCCGCGCGGGCATTGGCCACGAAGCTACCCATCATCATCCGCTCGGTAGCAAGCGCCGATGTCAGGATAGTCCAGCCATTGTTGACTTCCCCGGGTTTTGTCGCGATAAGGAGGTGGTACCAGCGAGGAGTAGCCGGGGTGCTGCGCTTATGCGGCCAGCGAGTAAAATTGCTCAGCAGCGGACGGACTACTCCCCTTTGGGGCGACCATCTGCCTTTTGCAGATCATGCGCATGGTCTCGATGCCACCCAGGATAATGCGGGCGAAGCGAAAATTCTGGAATCCCAGCATCGGCCTGACCCGGCGTTTGATGGACCGGTGGTCCTGCTCGACGAGGTTGTTCAGGTATTTGTTTTGCCGGATCTTGATGGGAGTTTCCCTTTTAGCGTTGATGGCCTGCAGGGCTGCCAGATTGGCGCGGCTCTTGCCCACCGTGACAGTCTGCGGAGCCCCGTTCTGGGCGATGGCCTTCTCGAAGAAGCGCCGGGCAGCGGCCGTGTCACGGCGTGCACACAACAGGAAATCAATGGTCTTGCCGGCCTTGTCCACAGCCCGGTAGAGATACTTCCATTGCCCCTTTACCAGGAGGTAGGTTTCGTCCATGCGCCAACTGGTGCCCACCGGACGCTGATGCCTGCGAAATGCCTGCTCGAACACCGGTAGCAGCTTGATCACCCAGCGATGCACGGTGGAATGGTCCACCGAGATACCGCGTTCGGCCATCATTTCCTCCAGATCCCGCAGACTTAGTGAGTACGCCACGTACCAGCGCACGCATAGCAGAATCACGTCCAGCGGGTAGTGCAGGCGCTTGAGCACCTTGGCAATCCCTGCCGGCAGGCTCTTTCGTGGGCGCTTCGTGTGATGGCTCATCTTCTGGCTTCGGGTTTCGCGACCGCAAATTCTACTTCGGCACCGTTACTGCGACGGAACCCTATTTCCCCGTGCTGCCGCGTGTTGGCCAGGGGCGAGCGCAGATCTTCAGCAGTTCGCCCACCGGGGGCAGTGAAAGCATGGCGTTGATGTACCTGCTTGCTATCACCGCCGCCAGCCGATCCATCGATCTATCATCCGCCTATTTTGTGCCTGACGACCTGACACTGAAAGCACTGCTTGCCGCGCTGAAACGCCGGGTCAGGGTTCGCATTATCGTGCCGGGTGAACACATGGACTCCGAGACCGCGCGGTCGGCTTCTCGCTCCCGCTGGGGCCAACCTTTGGAGGCCGGCGCCATCATTGTCGAGTACCGTCCCACGATGTATCACTGCAAAGTGATGATCGTCGATGGCTTGCTTGTCTCGGTCGGATCGACGAATTTCGACAATCGCTCGTTCCATCTCAACGACGAGGCCACGCTGAATATCCTGGATCGTGAATTTGCCGCCGAGCAAACAAGGACATTCGAAGAAGACCTTGCCCTGTCCAAGCCGACGTCGTTCGCTGCCTGGTCGAGTCGACCCTGGCGTGAAAAGCTCTCTGATCGCCTCGCGTCGATCATGAAATCACAACTATGACAGCGAAGCCGGATTGACGTCACGCGCCAAGCATCATTCCGGCCTTGTCCTCGATCTGGAGTACCCGGCGCGCGAAGATCCGTTGTCTGCGGACGTTTCGAATGTCTATTGGATGGGGCCGGACAACGGCCGCAGTTGGCTGACTCTGGCGGTCCTTCACGATCATCGGGCAAGCAACATGACCGTGCGCAACGGCCGATGAACCGACAAGCGCCGCCGACGCGCGAGTGGCCGTTGTTTAGTGTTGAAGCGACGCTCGAGCGTCCGAATGGACCACCGGGCCGACGGCCGGAACTGGCCGTCAACGGTCCTACGTGGGCGCATTGAACCCCTGCGGCGCACGGCTAGTCCAGCGAATTCCGGTTTCCTACAGCAGGACATTCGATTTAGGAAGCCTCCGGGTCAATGGCCGTCAACGCATTACCCATGGAGGACTTCTTGGACGAATCGGGGCACGCCTATCAATGTGCCTCGTTGTCTAGGCTGTTTTTAGATGTCAGTCGGCTGGCTAATTTGAAATGTCAGTGCGGTCGTGCTTTTTGTGGTTTAGCCGTAACGCGGTCAAGCTGGCCGGAAGGGGAGAAGCCAGCACAGGGTGGGGCGGTGG
>NZ_JBFTNE010000062.1:0-83297 GCF_056397325.1 Cupriavidus sp. 05N39 | reverse complement strand
GCGTAGACGTCTTCGCCGACCTTGTCGCGCGTGATGTAGAACTGGATCTGGCCGCTGCCGTCCTGCACGGTGGCGAAGCTGGCCTTGCCCATCACCCGCTTGAGCATCATGCGGCCGGCGATGGCGACTTCCACCGGGCTGGCTTCCAGCGCGGGCTGGTCGGTCTCCCCGTGCTGCTCGTGCAGCGCGGCGGCCTGGTGGGTCGGGCGGAAATCGTTGGGGAAGGCCACGCCTTGCTGACGCAGGGCCTGCAGCTTCTCGCGCCGTTCCGCGATGATCTTGTTTTCGTCGGCTGCGGCCGGGGCGTTGGCCTCGGCGGGAGCGCGGTTGGATTCGGTCATGATGTCTTGGTGAGTCGCGCGGCGCAGGCCGCGCGAGGTTCAGGTATTGCGGATGTCGTCGAGCTCGGTGCTGCCGAAGTCCGGCCGCTCCAGGTACGCGGCGATGCGCTGCGCGGTGTCATCGGCCGAGGCCAGCTGGTCGTTTTCCTTGAGGTCGCGGAAGCGCTGTACCTGCGCGAAATCGGCATCGCGGATGGTGGCCTGCATGCCGGTGTCGACCACGCCCGGCGCCAGCGCCACGGCGCGCACGGCACGTTCGGCCGGGGCCTGCGCGTACTCCGCGTTGATCGAGCGCACGAACATGTCCAGGCCTGCCTTGCCGGCGCAATAGGCGCTCCAGCCTTCAATCGGCCGGCGCGCCGCGCCGGACGAGATCGCCAGGATCTTGCGCGGGCAGCCGAAGCGCTCGGTATGCGCCAGGAACGCCGCGGTCATGGTCATTGGCGCGGCAAGATTGGTCAGCAGGTGCGGCACCAGCGTCGGTTCACGCAGTCTGGTGATCGGGCCGATCGGCTCGATCATGCCCGCGTTGAGGATCAGCGTGACGCTGGCAGGCGTTTCCTCGACCGCGTCGAGCACGCTGCCGAGCCAGGTCGCCGCCGGGCCGGGCTGCGACAGGTCCTGCAGGTGCCAGGCTACCTTGACGCCGCTGGCGGATGCGATCCGTTCCAGTTCGGGATTGCGGCCGCGCGCCACGCACAGCAGGCGGTTGCCCGGTTTGAGCAGTACCTGTGCCAGAGCGGCGCCGAGCCCGCGCGAGGTGCCCGTGATGATGATCAGATGCGATGCTGCGGTCATGGTCGAGTTTGTCCCGGCGGGTGTGTGGCCGCACCGGCCGCCGCGCCGTGCCCCGGCGCGGCGGCGTGGCGCCGCTGCTGCGTGTTACAGCCCTTGCTTCAGGCTGGCTTCGATGAACGGGTCCAGGTCGCCGTCCAGCACCTTCTGCGTGTTGGACATTTCCACGTTGGTGCGCAGGTCCTTGATGCGGCTCTGGTCCAGCACGTAGGAGCGGATCTGGTGACCCCAGCCCACGTCGGTCTTGGACGACTCCAGCTTGTCGGCCTCGGCCTGACGCTTGCGCATTTCGTGCTCGTACAGGCGCGATTTCAGCATCGACATGGCTTCGGCGCGGTTCCTGTGCTGCGAACGGTCGTTCTGGCACTGCACCACGATGCCGGTCGGGATGTGCGTGATCCGCACTGCCGAATCGGTCTTGTTGATGTGCTGGCCGCCCGCGCCGGAGGCACGGTAGGTGTCGACGCGCAGGTCCGCCGGATTGACCTCGACCTCGAAGGAGTCGTCCACCTCGGGGTAGACGAACACTGACGAGAACGACGTGTGGCGGCCGCCCGACGAGTCGAACGGCGACTTGCGCACCAGGCGGTGCACGCCGGTTTCCGTGCGCAGGTAGCCGAACGCGTACTCGCCCTCGACCTTGATCGTGGCGCTCTTGATGCCCGCCACGTCGCCTTCGGATTCTTCCAGCACCTCGGCCTTGAAACCCTTGCGCTCGCAGTACTTCAGGTACTGGCGCAGCAGCATCGAGGCCCAGTCGCAGGCTTCGGTGCCGCCGGCGCCGGCCTGGATGTCGATAAAGGCGTTGGCCTGATCCATCTCGCCGGCAAACATGCGGCGGAATTCCATGTCCGCGACGATGGCTTCGAAGCCCGCGACGTCGGTCTCGATGGCTTCCATCGTGTCGTCGTCGCCTTCCTCGCGCGCGAGCTCGAACAGCTCCTCGGCGCCGCTGAGGTCATCGGTGAGCTTGCCGAGCACGCCGACCACGCCCTCCAGCATTTTCTTTTCCTTGCCGAGATCCTGGGCCCGCTTGGGGTTGTTCCAGACCTCGGGATCCTCGAGTTCGCCGTTGACTTCGTCGAGTCTTCCTACTTTGACATCGTAGTCAAAGATACCCCCGTAGATCTTCCGTTCGCGAACGGAGATCGGAGATGGCACCGGAGATGGCGTTGAGGCGTTCTGCTTCCATGATGTTCCTGCGCTTTCAAAACCTTGAATTATAGCGGATCGGGGGCTGTCTTCCGCCGCCCGGATGCAGTCTGTTGCATGATTTCGAACGGTTCGCGTCGCGAACGGTCTACAGTTGCGGGTGCCTCATGGCAGACGCGAGGGTGCTGGCGGGCGCAACCGGCTTCAAGATATGGACAGGGAGGAACGATAAGTACGTGATGAAGCAAAGCAACCACGACAAGACAAACGCGCGCCGCCGCGCGCTTGGCCTGCTGGCCGCCGCGGCGGCGGCTTGCCTCGCGGCCGGCTGTGGCACCCTGGCCAGCGAACCCGCGCCCGACGGCTATTACCGGGTGCAGAGCGGCGACACCTTGTATACCGTCGCCCGGCGACACAAGCGCACGGTGCGCGAGCTGACGCGCTGGAACCAGTTGCCCAGCGCCGATCGCATCGAGGTAGGGCAGTTGCTGCGGATTCGCCCACCGGCCGGCGCCAGCGCCAGCACGGGTGGCGGGGCCAGCGGCGGCCCGGTGGCGGTGGGGGATACCCCGCGCGTGGACAACAGCGCGCCGTCGCGGGCGCCGGCTACCAGCATCCGCCTGCAATGGCCGGCTGACGGCCGCGTTACCGCGGGCTACGGGCCGCCCGCCAGCAAGGGCCTGCGCATCAACACGGCGCCTGGCAGCACGGTGCGCGCCGCGGCCGGGGGCAAGGCGATCCACGTCGGCAACCTGCGCGGCTACGGCATGCTGGTCATCATCAAGCACGACGACAACTGGCTGACGGTCTACGGCAACCTGGACAAGCCCTCGGTCAGCGAGGGCGCGCAGGTGTCCGGGGGGCAGGAAGTGGGCCGCATGGGCACGGCCGACAGCGAACTGCACTTCGAGGTGCGCAGCAACGGCAAGCCGGTCGATCCGGCAGGATTGCTGCCCGCGCGCGGCTGACGTCGGGGCGGGGCGCGCACGCTACTGCGCGTGCTCGATCACCATCTGCACGCGGGTGACGCCATTGAAGGTGTTGTTGTCGAGCCGGTAGGCCACCAGCGCGCTGGCGCCCAGCGACTCAGCATGGTTGAACCAGATGGCGTCGAAGCGCTGGCTGCCGCGCCCGAGCTGCAGCTTGAGGTGCTTGCCCTTGAGCACGCTCTGGCGCAAGACATCGAACTCGCCGCAGAACGTGGGCGCCGGGAAGCCCTGGCCCCATACCTGCTGCTCCAGCAGCGAAACGAACTCCGGGCTGAAGCAGGCATCCTCGATATCGCCATCGGTTTCGATCACACGGGCAAGCTGCTCGTCGCTCAACCATTCGCGCCCCACGGTCTCGAACGCCTCCATGAACTGCGCGAAATCGCCCGCGCCCAGGGTCAGGCCGGCCGCCATGGCGTGGCCGCCGAATTTCTTCAGCAGGCCGGGGTGGCG
Organism: Cupriavidus sp. 05N39; assembly: GCF_056397325.1. NCBI lineage: Bacteria > Pseudomonadati > Pseudomonadota > Betaproteobacteria > Burkholderiales > Burkholderiaceae > Cupriavidus > Cupriavidus sp. 05N39. Next base: position 79,567 of record NZ_JBFTNE010000062.1, on the reverse strand, counting down.
TTTGGATATCAGATCCAGGGCATCGCGCAGGTGAAAGCCCGGGATCGAACGGCCCGAGCCTTTGATCGTATCCTCGTCGCCCGGCGCGAAGGTGATGGTGGGGCGGTGGTATTTTTCCTTGAGGCGCGAGGCCACGATGCCGATCACGCCCTGGTGCCAGGTGTCGTTGAACACGCTGATAGTGAAGCGCGCGGCCGGGTCCAGCGCGCCCAGCGGGCCTTCCAGGATCTGCAGCGCTTCCTGCTGCATGCCGGCCTCGATATCGCGCCGCTCGCGGTTCATGCCGTCAAGTTCCTGGGCGATTTCCCAGGCGCGGTTGGCGTCGTCGGTCAGCAGGCATTCGATGCCGAGCGACATGTCGGCCAGGCGCCCGGCGGCGTTCAGGCGCGGGCCCACGCCAAAGCCCAGGTCGAAGGTGTTGGCGCGCGTCGCCTCGCGCCCGGCGGCGCGGAACAGGGCGGCCACGCCGGCGTGCATGCGGCCGGCGCGCATGCGCTTGAGGCCTTGCGCGACCAGGATGCGGTTGTTGCTGTCGAGCTTGACCACGTCCGCCACGGTGCCCAGCGCGACCAGGTCGAGCAGGGTGTCGAGGCGCGGCTGGGTCTGTGTGTCGAATACGCCACGGCGGCGCAGTTCCGCGCGCAGCGCCAGCAGCACGTAGAACATCACGCCCACGCCCGCCAGGTTCTTGCTCGGGAATTCGCAGCCTGGCTGGTTGGGGTTGACGATCACTGCGGCGTCGGGCAACTGGTCGCCGGGCAGGTGGTGATCGGTCACCACCACATCGATGCCGAGCGCATTGGCGGCAGCGACGCCGTCGACGCTGGCGATGCCGTTGTCCACGGTGACGATCACATCCGGCTGCTGCTTGGCGGCCAGCGCCACGATTTCCGGGGTCAGGCCGTAGCCGTACTCGAAGCGGTTGGGCACGATGTAGTCGATGCGCGCGCCCAGCATGCGCAGGCCGCGCACGCCGACCGCGCAGGCGGTGGCGCCGTCGCAGTCGTAGTCGGCCACGATCAGCAGGCGCCGGCCGGCGGCGATGGCGTCCGCCAGGTAAGTCGCGGCCTGGTCGATGCCCTTCAGGGCGGCCGGCGGCACCAGGCCCGGCAGTTCAGTGGCGAGTTCGGCGGGTTCGCGCACGCCGCGCGCCGACAGGATGCGCGCCAGCGTGGGATGCAGGCCGAGTCCGGCCAGCTTGCCGGCATGTTCGGTGGAGAAGGAGCGAACGGCGATTCGGGTCATGTACGGCTTGCGGGAAAACGGTGATCAGGCGGCATAGGCGAGGTCGGACAGCAGCGCGCGCCAGTCGCCGCGCTGGCCCAGGCCGCGCCAGAATTTGCGCAGGTCGGCGCGGCGCACGGTGAATTCGGCGTAGTGGTTGTCGCCGGCCAGCATCAGCGTCACCGCTTGCAACTGGCCGCCTTCGAGTGCGGCCAGCGCCGGGGAGAACCATTCGGCATCGAGTGCGTGCATGCGCTCGATCCACAGGCCCCAGTCTTCGGCGATATGGGCTTCGATGGCGTCCTCAAGCAGCACCATGGCGCTGCCCTCGATGCTTTCGATGGCCTTGAAGCGCGCCGGCGCGGGCTGGCACACAGTGCCGCCGGCCAGCGCCAGGCCGTGCAGGAAAGCGTCGCCTGTCAAAACCGTGTCGGCCAGGCGCGGCACTTGTTGCAGGATGCCGCCGCCGTGGAGCCAGACAGAATTGATGGAGAGCTCTCCGGCGGCTTCCCTGGCCTGGTTCACCGGATGGTCGTACCAGGTCATCTGGATTTCGTTCTGGATCCGGCGCCAGTCGCGGGCGCGCACTCCGGACTGCATCCATACATCGATATTGCGGCCGGTGGCGCGCAGCGGGCTGGCCGCCACAAGTGGCCCGAACACGGCTTCCGGGATGTACCAGCGGGCCGGATGCGGCGTTTCCAGCAAAATGCCGGACTCCCGCAGCAGGTCAGACACCGCGGCGTGCAGGGCGGCCGACTCCTCGGCCCGGACGTGCAACTGAGCCGGGTCCATCAGCACCAGGTGGTCGCGCGCGGCGTGGATGTGTACCGGTTGCAGGCAAGCCCACGCCTGGCCGTCGTTCGCGGCGGCGCCCGCGCCGGCTGCGCCTATATCCGCCAGTCGCATGAACGGGGCGCTGGGCACGCGGACAGTGTCGAGCCCGGCACGTCCGGCCAGCCAGCGCTCATGCGGCAGCGAGCGCTGGAAGGGATCGTCGTGGCGCTCGCGCGGGCCGGGGCTGGCGCGGGTAAGCAACTTTCCCAGCGCCGGCAACTCCAACTGCCGCAGCAGGGCTTCCAGCATGGCGTCGTTGCCCCCGCCGTCCGCGTCGATCGCGGCGCCGGGCGGGACGGAAAAGGGCACAATCAGGGTCAGGTGCGTCATCATGGTGCCGAGATTGTAAACTTGCGGCTGGCGGCCGGCGGAAATATCGTCCCCCGGCCCGGCTGGGACAGTGGCGCGAGCCCGCAGCCAGTAAGCCATATGCGGCGTTGGCGGTGTGGCGCCGGCGTTACTCCCTAACAACAGGAACCCTCTTGAACTTTCCTTACGAGTGGCAGATCGGTTGGCGATACACCCGCGCAAGCAAGCGCGCCAGCCGCAACACCTTTATTTCCTTTATCTCGATGATTTCCATGGCCGGCATCGCGCTGGGCGTGGCGGCGCTGATCGTGGTGCTGTCGGTGATGAATGGCTTCCAGAAAGAAGTGCGCGACCGCATGCTATCGGTGCTGTCGCACATCGAGGTGGTCGGGCCCGGGGCGCTGCCCGACTGGCAAAAGACCGCCGCCGAGGCGCTGCGCAACAAGGAAGTGATCGGTGCCGCGCCCTATGTGGCCGCGCAGGCCATGCTGACCCGGGATGATGCGGTGCGCGGCGTGCTGCTGCGCGGGGTCGAGCCTTCCGAAGAGCCCAAGGTGTCCGATATCGGCAAGCAGTTCCGGGGCGGCGGCATGGATCGCCTGCTGCCCGGCGAATTCGGCATCGCGCTGGGCAACGAACTGGCCAATGCCATGGGTGTGCAGGTGGGCGACAAGGTCACGGTGGTCGTGCCGCAGGGCACCATCACGCCGGCCGGGGTGCTGCCGCGGCTCAAGCAGTTCACGGTGGTCGGGGTGTTCTCGTCGGGCCATTTCGAGTTCGACAGCGCGCTGGCGCTGATCAATATCCGCGACGCCGAAGCCATGTTCCGCCTCGCCGGGCCCACCGGCGTGCGCCTGAAACTGACGGACATGCAGCGCGCGCCGCAAGTGGCCGACGCGCTGGCCGGCACGCTCTCGGGTGAGCTCTACCTGCGCGACTGGTCCAAGCAGAACCGCAACTGGTTCGCCGCGGTGCAGACCGAGAAGCGCATGATGTTCATCATCCTCACGTTGATCATCGCCGTGGCCGCGTTCAACCTGGTGTCCACGCTGGTCATGACCGTGACGGACAAGCAGGCCGACATCGCCATCCTGCGCACCATGGGCGCCCAGCCCGGTTCGATCACCAAGATCTTCATCGTGCAGGGCGTGGCCATCGGCTTTATCGGCACGCTGGCGGGCGTGGCCGGCGGCGCGCTGATCGCCTTCAACATCGACGTGATCGTTCCCTTTATCGAGCGGCTGCTGCATGTGCAGTTCCTGCCGCGCGACATCTATTTCATTAGTGAATTGCCCTCGGATCCCCGCGTGAACGACATTGCCACCATCGGTATCGTTTCCTTTGTACTGTCCATCCTGGCCACGCTCTACCCAAGCTGGCGCGCTGCCCGCGTCAATCCGGCGGAGGCGCTGCGCTATGAGTGAAACCCTGTTGCGCGCCGAACCGGCCGGCAGCGCCGCCGATGCGCCGGGCCAAGCCAACGGCACGCCCGTCCTGCTGGGCGAGGGCCTGACCAAGCGTTTCCGCCAGGGCGGCCTGGACGTGACCGTGCTCAAGGGCGTGGACGTGCGGGTCGAGGCGGGGGAGAAGGTTGCCATCGTCGGCGCGTCCGGCTCCGGCAAAAGTACCTTGCTGCATGTGCTGGGCGGACTCGACAACCCTGACAGTGGCCGGGTTGCCTTGCAGGGCCGGCCCTTTACGGCGCTGCGCGAGAGCGAGCGCAATATCGTKCGCAATCGCGAGCTGGGATTCATCTACCAGTTCCACCACCTGCTGCCTGAGTTCACGGCGCTGGACAACGTGGCCATRCCGATGCGCATCCGCGGGCTGCGTCAGCCCGAGGCGCGGGCGGCGGCGATGGCGGTGCTGGAGCGGGTGGGGCTGGGCGACCGGGCGCAGCACCGGCCCGGCGAGCTGTCCGGCGGCGAACGGCAGCGGGTGGCGATTGCCCGCGCGCTGGTCGGCAGCCCGGCGTGCGTGCTGGCCGACGAGCCCACAGGCAACCTGGACGACCACACGGCGGGTGGCGTCTACGACCTGATGCTGGAGCTGTCGCGCACGCTGGGCACCAGCTTCGTGATCGTGACCCACGACCTCGACCYGGCCAGCCGCTGCGACCGCGTGCTGCGCCTGCGCGACGGGCACCTCCACGCCGAACGCTGAAGCGCATCGCCGCGCCGGCACACCGCCATGTGGATCGATACCCATTGCCACCTCGACGCCGGCGAATTCGACGCCGACCGTGATGCCGTAGCCGCCGCCGCCGCCGCGACTGGCGTCACCGGCATCGTGCTGCCGGCGGTGGCCGTGTCCAATTTTGCCGCGGTGCGCGCGCTGGCGCAGCGGCACCCTGGCTGCGTCTACGCCCTGGGTATCCATCCGCTGTGCACGCCGGGTGCCGCGCAGTCCGATCTCGATGCCTTGCGCCGGGAGGTGCAAGCCTCGCTGGCCGATCCGCGCTTCGTCGGCATCGGCGAGATCGGGCTGGATTTCTTCGTGCCCGGCCTCGATGCCGCGCACCAGACGTGGATCTACACCGAGCAGCTCAAGATTGCCCGCGAGTTCGACTTGCCGGTGCTGCTGCATGTGCGCAAGTCGCAGGACCAGGTGGCGGCGCAGCTGCGGCGCGCCGGCGTGCGCCAGGGCATCGCCCACGCCTTCAATGGCAGCGTGCAGCAGGCGCGCGGCTTTGTCGATCAAGGCCTCAAGCTGGGCTTTGGCGGCAACCTGACTTTCAGCCGCGCGAAGCAGATCCGGCGCCTGGCGCTGGAGTTGCCGCTCGACGCCATCGTGCTCGAAACCGATGCGCCTGACATCGCCCCCGCATGGCTGTCCGACGACCAGTTCGGCGAGCAGCACAAGGCGCGCAATACGCCTGCCGAAGTGGTGGGCGTGGCCAGGGTGCTGGGCGAGTTGCGTGGTCTCGATGCCGCGACGCTGGCACCGGCGATGTGGCAAAACTCGGTGGCTGCGCTGCCACGCCTGGCCGCCTTTGCGGCAACCATGTTCCCATCGGCATTGCCTGCCCCGGCCGAAACAACCGGCAACCTTTCCGTCTCATCCTGACAAGTTTCGCGGCTGGCGACGGCTGTATAAGCAAACACATCTGACTTCCCGTCCGGGAGCTGGCATGCGTTTGATCCTGCTCGCCTTCGTGGCGGGCTGCTGGTGGCTGCAACAACAGGGCTCGCTGCCGCGCGGCGCCACGGCGTGGGGGCTGGTGGCGGCCGGGGTTGTCGTGGCCCTGCTCGCGCTACGCATGCGCCGCTCCGGCCGGGCTCGCGCGGTCTTGATCGTGCTGTCGGTGCTGGCGGGTTTCGGCTGGTCGGCTTGGCGCGCGGAACTCAGGCTGGGAGAACGCCTGGCGCCCGAACTGGAAGGCGTGGACCTGCTGCTGAGCGGCGTCGTTGCAGGCCTGCCGGCGCAGGCGCCGCGCGGCCAGCGCTTTGTGTTCGCGCTCGATGAGACGCAGGCCCATGGCATGACGACCGGCATTCCCTCGCAGATACTGCTGAGCTGGGACGATGCGCCACCCGCGTTGCGCCCCGGCGAGCGGTACGTCTTTTCGCTGCGTCTGCGCCGGCCGCACGGCCTGGCCAACCCTCATGGTTTCGACTACGAATACTGGCTGATGGCAGCCGGAATCGGCGCTACGGGCTACGTGCGCGACGTCCGGCGCGAGGCGCAGGAGGCCGTTGGTGAACAACTGGCGTGGAGGATCGCGCGATGGCGGATGCAGGTACGCGACCACGTGCTGGGCAGCCTGCCTCCGGATGCGCGCTTTGCTCCGGTCCTTGCGGCGCTGGTGGTGGGCGACCAGCGGGGTATCCAGCAGCGCGACTGGACCTTGTTCACCCGTACAGGCGTCGGCCACCTGATCAGCATCTCCGGCCTGCATATCACCATGATTTCCGGTCTCTTTTCCAGCTTCGCATACTGGTTGTGGCGGCATTCGTTTGGCCTTGGCAGTTGGCTGCGGCGGCCTTTACCGCTGTACTGGCCCGCGCGGCGCGCCGCACTGGTGGCGGCGGTGATGGCCGCACTCGCGTACGGCCTGCTGGCGGGCATGCAGGTGCCGGCGCAGCGTACCGTGTCGATGCTGGTCGTGGCGGCGCTGGCGCTATGGAGCGGCCGCGCGCCGCCTGCTTCCCTGGTGCTGGCCTGGGCCGCGTTCGCGGCGATCGGGCTCGATCCCTGGGCCGTGYTGTCGCCCGGCTTCTGGCTGTCCTTCGGCGCTGTGGGCGTGATCTTCCTGGCCGCGGCGCAGCCCGCCGGGGATGCTGCGTCCTCGTGGTGGCAGCGTCTGCGGTCCACGCTGGCGCAGGCCACACGCACGCAATGGGCCGTCACCGTCGGGCTGGTGCCGTTGACTCTGTTGCTGTTCCAGCAGGTCTCGGTGATCTCGCCACTGGCCAATGCAGTGGCGATTCCGCTGGTCAGCCTGCTGGTGACGCCGCTGGCCCTGCTGGCGGCGGCGCTGCCGGCACCGCTGGCGGGCTGGCTGCTCGTCCCTGCGCACCTGCTGCTGCACTGGCTGGTGATAGGCCTGGAGTGGCTGGCGGCGCCGCCGTGGGCGGTGTGGCAGGCCGCGCGCGCGGGTCCGTTCGCGCTGGGGCTGGCGGTGCTCGGCACGCTGCTGTTGCTGGCGCCCGTGCGTTGCGGCGTGCGTGCGCGCCTGCATGGCGTCGTGCTGCTGCTGCCGATGGTGGTGGCGGGGCGTCAGCCGGTGGCGCAAGGCGAGTTTCGTGCCACCGCGATCGATATCGGGCAAGGCACCGCGGTGCTGGTGGAAACGCACTCGCATGTGCTGCTCTACGATGCCGGTCCGGCCTACGGGTGGGGCGCCGGACGCGGCGAGCCGGGCAGCAGCGCGGGCGCGCGCGCCATCGTGCCGTATCTGCGCGGCGCGGGCGTGCGCAGGCTCGACGCACTGGTGATCAGTCATGAAGATGCCGATCACGCAGGCGGGGCGCGCGACGTGATGGCGGCGTTGGCGGTGGACAGCCTGCTGTCAGGTGCGCCATCAGGCCATCGGCTGCTGGCGCCGCCTGCGGGTGCTGCCTCGCCAAAGGCCCGGCCCTGCGCGGCGGGGCAGCGGTGGGAGTGGGACGGGGTTCGCTTTGTCATGCTGCATCCCTTGCCGGGCGTGGCGCAGAACGCTGCCATCGACAGCAATGCGCGCAGTTGCGTGCTCAAGGTGGAGGCCAGCGCGCGCAGCCTTCTGCTGACTGGCGATATCTCCCGGCGCGACGAGGCGGCGCTGCTGGCGCGGCTGCCGACGCAAGACCTGCGCGCCGATTTCCTGCAGGCGCCGCACCATGGCAGCAACACCTCGTCCAGCGGGTCGTTCCTGGGCGTGGTGGCGCCCGAGCTGGCGCTGTTCCAGATGGGCTATCGCAATCGCCACCGGCATCCGCGCCCCGAGATCTGGGATCGCTACGGCTCGCACGGCATCGCGCGCTATCGCAGCGACGAAACCGGCGCGGTCCAGATCATGACGCGCGGCGAGTCTTACGAGGTGCGGGCTTACCGCCAGCACGAGCGGCGCTACTGGCGCGCGGCGCCGCCGGCGCCTCGCTGAGATGCGCGGGCTCGGCCTGGGCGATGCGGCGCTCGCGCAGATGGGCCTTGGCGCGCTGCAGGCCGGCGGAGACGGTGTCGGCGCGTTCCAGTGCGACGCCGGCCGCAAGCACGTCGCCCAGCACCAGGTGGCAGATGCGGGAGGTCATTGGCGTGTAGACCTCGCTGTCTTCTTCCACGTCCGAGAACACGCATACGTCCGCCAGCGCGGCCAGCGGCGAACCGCTGTGGGTCAGCGCCAGCACRCTGGCGCCGCTGGCGCGGGCCAGCGTGGCGGCGGCCAGCATGTCCCAGGTGCGCCCGCTGTTGGAAACCAGCACCGCCACATCGCCTGGGCCGAGCAACGCCGCGGACATGCTGAATACATGCGAATCCGAGTACGCAACGGTGGGAATGCCGAGGCGGAAGAACTTGTGCTGGATATCCAGCGCGACGATGCCAGAGTTGCCGCAGCCATAGAACTCGATGCGCCGCGCCGCCGCGAGCAGCTGGATGCCGTGCTCGATCTGGTCCGCGGACAGCGCATTGCGCACTGTCATCAGCGTGGCGATGGTGCGGTCGAACACCTTGCCGGCGATGTCGGCGGGACGGTCTTCGGCCTTGACGTCCTGGTGCACGAAGGGCGTGCCGCCGCCCACGTTCTGGGCGAACTGGAGTTTGAACTCGCGGAAGCCGTCATAACCGAGCGCGGCGCAAAAGCGCGCGATGGTGGGCTGGGATACACCCGCTCGCTCGGCCAGTTCTGGCATCGACAAACGGATCACGCTGGCGCCGTGCCGGGCAACGTAGTCGGCAAGGCGGCGTTCGGAGGGGCGAAGCGTGTCGTAGACGGCAAGGATTCGGTCGCGCATGGTAAGGAGGGCTGTCTGTGCCGGGGCATTCTTGTGCCTTTGGCCCCGGTATCCGGGGTTCGGTAGTTCGCACTGCATGTAGATATTCTACATAATCAACATCGAAATCGCCTCGGCTTCCGGTGGGCTTGTGACTAGGGGTTTCACCTATTCTGTCGATTTTTGCCGTGAATGCGGCGCTTTGTGATGCGTGCGCATGGTGTTTTCAAATTGCCTTTCGATATAATGTAGAAAATCTACAAACAAACGCGTTCCCCAGTCCTCCCGGATACGATCAGGCATCACGACCAGGAATCCCACGCATGTCAAAAGCCCTCCACGCCGAAGTACAGTCCGTCACCGCGCGCGTGATCGCGCGCAGCCAGCGCAGCCGTGCCGCCTACCTGGCGCGTTGCGAACGCGCCCAGCAGGAGCTGGGTCCCTTGCGCGGGCTGTCCTGTGCCAACCTCGCGCATGGCCTGGCCGCGTTGCCAGTGCATGACAAGCTCAAGCTGCGGGTCGAGCATGCCGCCAATCTCGGCATCGTCACCGCCTATAACGACATGCTGTCGGCCCACCAGCCGTACGAGCGCTACCCCGGCGTGATCCGCGAGGCCGCGCGCGCCGTTGGCGCGGTGGCGCAGGTGGCGGGCGGGGTGCCGGCGATGTGCGACGGCATCACGCAGGGCAATGCCGGCATGGAGTTGTCGCTGTTCTCGCGCGACGCCATCGCGATGGCGACCGCGGTCTCGCTGTCGCACAACACCTTCGATGCCGCCGTGATGCTTGGCGTGTGCGACAAGATCGTGCCGGGCCTGCTGATGGGCGCGCTGCAGTTCGGCCACCTGCCGGTGGTGTTCGTGCCGGCCGGGCCGATGTCGACGGGCCTGTCCAACAAGGAAAAAGCGCGCGTGCGCCAGCTCTACGCCACCGGCCAGGTCGGCCGCGAAGCCTTGCTGGAAGCCGAGTGCGAGGCCTATCACGGGGCCGGCACCTGCACCTTCTACGGCACCGCCAACAGCAACCAGTTCCTGATGGAGATCATGGGGCTGCATATGCCCGGCGCGGCCTTTGTGCATCCTGACAGCGGTCTGCGCGATGCGCTCACCGCCGCCGCCGCGCAACGCGCGCTGGCCCTGACGGCGCGGGGTGCGGACTACCTCCCGCTGGCGCGCATCGTTGACGAACGCGCCGTGATCAATGCCGTGGTGGGCCTGCTGGCCACCGGCGGTTCGACCAACCACACCATCCACCTCGTGGCGATGGCGCGCGCGGCCGGCATCATCATCGACTGGGACGACTTCGACCGCCTCTCGCGCATCACGCCGCTGCTGGCGCGGGTCTATCCCAACGGCGCCGCCGACGTGAACCATTTCCACGCCGCCGGCGGCGTGGCCTACGTGATTCGCCAGTTGCTCGACGCKGGGCTGCTGCATGAGGACGTGGAAACCGTGGCCGGGCACGGCCTGGCACGCTACACGCAGGAACCCGTGATGATCGACGGCGTGCTGCAGTGGCGTGACGGTGCGGCTACCAGCGGTGACGCGACGGTTCTGGCCACCGCGGCCGAGCCGTTCTCCGCCGAGGGCGGCCTGCGCTTGCTGCAGGGCAATCTTGGCCGCGGCATGATCAAGGTGTCGGCGGTGGCGCCGGAGCATCGGGTGGTGGAGGCGCCGGCGCGCGTCTTCGATTCCCAGGAAGGCTTGCAGGCCGCGTTCGATGCCGGCGAGCTGGCTGGCGATGTGGTCGCGGTGGTGCGCTTCCAGGGGCCGAACGCCAACGGCATGCCCGAGCTGCACCGCCTTACGCCGGTGCTGGGCGCGCTGCAGGATGCCGGCCACAAGGTGGCGCTGGTGACCGATGGGCGCATGTCGGGTGCTTCGGGTAAGGTGCCGGCTGTCATTCATGTGGGTCCGGAGGCACTTGCTGGGGGGCCCTTGTCGCGAGTGCGCGATGGCGACCGCCTCCGCGTGGATGCCGTCGCTGGCACCCTGGAATGGCTCGGTGGCGCCGACGGCGACGCCGACTTCGCGGCGCGCGCCTCGGCGGTACTGCCGGACGACGCTTTCGCCAGCTTCAGCGTCGGCCGCGGCCTGTTTGGCCTGTTCCGCCGCAATGCGCGGATAGCAGAAGAGGGCGGCAGCGCGCTGGACCTGTCCGAAGCCGACGCGCACGGCGCTGTCCAAACCGGCGCGGCCGTCGCACAATAGGCGGCGCGCCCCGATATTTGTGTCATTTGTGTCCCCGGCAGCCAACGGCTGGCGGGGACGACCCCGAGCCGGCCCATGCGGGTCCTATCATGGCTTCATGGCCGTATGCTTCCGGACACTGCCGGCGGCCGGCGCGGGGACTACCGACAAGGATGGGCAAACCATCCGAACACGATCGCTGGAGCAGACATGATCTACATCCTGATGGGCGTTTCCGGCAGCGGAAAGAGCACCGTCGGCCAGATGCTGGCCGAGACCCTGCATTGCGGCTTTCACGACGCCGATGATTTCCACAGCGCCGCCAACAAGGCGAAGATGCACAACGGCATCCCGCTGACTGATGAAGACCGCTGGCCCTGGCTGGCCGCCATGCGCGCGGCGATCGATGCGGCCCGCGCCGAAGGCCGCACCCATGTGTTCACCTGTTCCGCGTTGCGCCAGACCTATCGCGACCGGCTGACGCCGCCCGACGGCGGCGTGACCTTTGTCTATATGAAGGGCGACGCCGCGGTCATCGGCGGTCGCCTGGCCGAGCGCAGCGAGCACTTCTTCAATCCGGCGCTGCTGCAGAGCCAGTTCGAAACGCTGGAGGAGCCGCGCGACGCGCTGGTACTCGATATCCGCCAGACCCCTGAAGCCCTGGTGCAGTACATCCTGGCCGAAGTGCCGGCATGCAAGGGTACGGCCGTGGCGCGTTAGCGCGGCGCGGTTGCCCCCGCCCGGACCGTTCCCGGGCGCCGTCTTGGTGCGAATTGAGGAGGGGCTGGCAGACATCTTGCTTAATCCATGTTTGATGGCGCGAATGCCCGCCGCTTGCGGCTTTCGTGGTCATAGGTATCCTATAGGTACAGCACTTCGAAGCATGACGACGGTCCGCGGCTGCGCCGCCGGGCTGCGGGTGGTGACCTCAAGGTGCTGTGCCGGGAACAAGAAGCCAATCAAAACGGGATCGCCGGCAGTTTGGGCGGCGCCCAAATCATGGGGGAACGGCCATCATGGCGGCGCGGTTTTTCGACGAGATGCTCGATTGGCAAGATGGCGTGGCGGCAGCGATCCACGCGGGAGAGTCCCTGCCGGCAGGTGCCGTGCGGGGGCATTACAAGCAGTTCGCGGACTGGCTGGCGCGACAGTCCGAAGGCACCATGGGCAACAAGCGCGCGGAGGCGGACCTGATCTTCCGGCGTGTGGGCATCACTTTCGCCGTGTATGGCGAAAAGGACGAGTCCAACAGCGGCACCGAGCGCACCATCCCGTTCGACGTGATTCCCCGGATCTTTCCCGCCAGCGAGTGGGCCACGCTGGAGCGCGGGCTGCGCCAGCGGGTCTCCGCGCTGAATCGCTTCATTCACGATATCTATCACGGCCAGGACATCATCCGCGCCGGCGTGATTCCCCCAGACCAGATCTACAACAACGCGCAGTACCGGCCCGAGATGCTCGGCATCGACGTGCCGCGCGATATCTATGCCCACGTTGCGGGCATCGACGTGGTACGCGCGGGCGAGGGCGAGTTCTACGTGCTGGAAGACAACCTGCGCGTGCCCTCCGGCGTCTCCTACATGCTGGAGAACCGCAAGATGATGATGCGGTTGTTTCCCGACCTGTTCGCGCGCAACCGCGTGGCGCCGGTGGCCCACTATCCGGACCTGTTGCTCGACATGTTGCGCGGGGTCTCGCCGCAGAACATCGCCGATCCCACCGTGGTGGTACTGACGCCCGGCATGTACAACTCCGCCTATTTCGAGCACGCCTTCCTGGCCCAGCAGATGGGCGTGGAGCTGGTCGAGGGCAGCGACCTGTTCGTGCAGGACGATCATCTCTACATGCGTACCACGCAGGGCCCGCAGCGCATCGACGTGATCTACCGCCGGGTCGACGACGACTTCCTCGACCCGCTGGTGTTCCGGCCCGATTCCACGCTGGGCGCGGCGGGACTGCTGTCGGTCTATCGCGCCGGCAACGTCACCATCTGCAATGCCATCGGCACTGGCGTGGCCGACGACAAATCGATCTATCCCTATGTGCCGGACATGATCCGCTTCTACCTCGGCGAGGAAGCCATCCTGAACAATGTCCCGACCTATATGTGCCGCCGTCCCGACGACCTGCAGTACGTGCTCGATCACATGGACGAACTGGTGGTGAAGGAAACCCACGGCGCCGGCGGCTACGGCATGCTGGTGGGCCCGGCCGCCACCCGCGCCGAGATCGATACCTTCCGCGAGGTCGTGCGCGCGCGTCCGGAGCAGTACATCGCGCAACCCACGCTGGCGCTGTCAACCTGCCCGACCTACGTCGAGTCCGGCATCGCGCCGCGCCACATCGACCTGCGCCCATTCGTGCTGTCGGGCAAGGACGTGCGCATGGTGCCCGGCGGATTGACGCGCGTGGCGCTGCGGGAAGGCTCGCTGGTGGTCAATTCCTCGCAGGGCGGGGGCACCAAGGACACCTGGGTGCTGGAGCGCTGAAGCGCGGCGCTCGCAAGGATTGTTTGAGATTCCCGCGCCGGCCGCCTCGATGCCGGCGGCGCGCGGGCGAACAGTGCAGTACGAGGGGACTGACATGCTTAGCCGCACTGCCGACCATCTGTTCTGGATGGCGCGCTACACCGAGCGCGCGGAGAATACCGCGCGCATGCTCGACGTGAATTACCAGACGTCGCTGTTGCCGCAATCCGCCGAGGTGGCGGAGCAGGGCTGGTGGGCCATGCTCGATATCTCCGAGCTGACCACGGTGTTTGACGAGAAGTACGGCCTGCTGACGCGCGACGATGTGATCGACTTCATGGTGCGGGACATGACCAATGTCTCGTCGATCATGAGCTGCCTGCGCGCGGCGCGCGAGAATGCGCGCGCGGTGCGCGGCTCGCTGACCACCGAGGTGTGGGAGACCATCAACACCACCTGGCTCGACGTGCAGCGCATGATCGCTGACGGCATTCTGTCCGACGATCCCGCGCAATTCTTCGARTGGGTCAAGTTCCGCTCSCAYCTGGCSCGTGGCGTGCAGTTCGGCACCATGCTCAAGGACGATGCTTTCCAYTTCATGCGGCTSGGYACSTTCCTGGAGCGCGCCGACAATACCGCGCGGATCCTCGATGTGAAATTCCAGGCCGGCACGCTGGACGACAGCGATCCCAATCGCGACGCCAACGATTTCTATCATTGGGCGGCGGTACTGCGCTCGGTGTCCGGCTTCGAGGTCTACCGCAAGATCTACCGCACGGTGATCACGCCCGAGCGCGTGGCCGAGCTGCTGATCCTGCGCCCGGACATGCCGCGTTCGCTGGTGTCGAGCATGGACGAGGTGGTGGCGATCCTGTCGCTGGTCGGGAACCAGCATTCTTCGGAGACCGAGCGGCAGGCTGGTAAACTCCACGCCGATTTGAAATACGCGCGCATCGACGACATCTTCGCCGTCGGGCTGCATGCTTACCTGACCAGTTTCCTGGAGCGCATCGGCGACCTCGGCAACGGCATCAGCCGGGATTTTCTCGTGCCGCTGCTGGCTGCCTGAGCCACTTCACGTGGGAGGTTGTGCCGGCCTCGCCATATCGTGAAATACAAGATTCATCACAAGACGGTTTACCGTTACGCCGAGCCGGTCCGGCGCAGCGTGCACGAACTGCGGCTCGCGCCGCGTTCGGGCCCGTTGCAGGCCGTGCAAGGCTGGCAGCTATCGGTGCCGGGCAACCTGTCCGAGGCCCGCGACGGCTTTGGCAATATCGTTCACAGCTTTACCGTGGCGGGCCCTGCGCATACGCTGGTGATCGAGGCAGGCGGCGTGGTGGAAGTGACGCCGCCCGCCGGCGGAGAAGTGCCGCTTTTCTGCGATGCGCCGCCGGCGGGCGAGGCGCGTGTCTCGCCGCTTTACTACCTGGGCAGCACGCCGCTGACCGCCGCGCATCCGGAAATGTTACGTTTTGCCTCGCCCTACCTGGCGGCGGGGCACGAGGTGCCGGCCCTGCTGGCTCTGGCCGGTGGCATAGCCGAGCGGGTGCGGTACAAGGCAGACAGCACGGATGTGGGCACGTCAGCCAGCGAGGCCTTCGGGCTGGGCAGCGGGGTTTGCCAGGATCAAGCGCAAGTGATGGTGGCATGTTGCCGCGCCCTCGGTATTCCGGCGCGCTACGTCAGCGGCTATTTCTACGACCCGGCGGCCTCCGAGTTGGCCAGCCATGCCTGGGCCGATGTCTGTGTGGACGTGGACAGGGAGCTGTGGTGCAGTATCGACGTGACGCACGCTTGCCTGAGCGACACGCGTCATGTCCGGCTTGCGGTCGGGCGTGATTACCGCATGGCCGCGCCGGTGAGAGGCATTCGCGAGGGCGGCAGCGGCGAGCAGTTGGCGGTCGAGATTGCCATTGCACCGCTGCAGTGAGCGAGGTGGTGCGAAGCGCACCAGGAATGGGCGTGATACGGTGTTCCAGCCGCGCAGGGGCGGCGCTAGAATGCGGCCTGGCTCCGGGCAGTGCGCCGGGCGGGGCCGTGCACCATAACAAGACGAGATCATGACGTACTGTGTAGCCATGCGGCTGGATGCCGGTCTGGTGTTCCTCTCCGATTCCCGCACCAATGCCGGGGTCGACGCGATTTCGACCGCGCGCAAGATGACTGTGTTCGAGGAGCCGGGCGACCGCGTGATGGTGCTGCTGACGGCGGGCAACCTGGCGATCAGCCAGGCGGTGCGCCAGATACTCGCAGAAGGCCGCGACGAGAAGCGCTCCCTGTGGACCGCGCGCGATATGTTCGAGGCGGCCGCCATCGTTGGCGACGCGGTGCGCCAGGTGCACAAGCACGATGCCCACGCCCTGCGCGAGGCTGGCATCGAGTTCAATGTGAGTCTGATCTTCGGCGGGCAGATCCGTGGCGAGCGGGTGCGCCTGTTCCATGTGTACGCGGCGGGGAATTTTGTCGAAGCCACGCCCGAGAACTGCTATTTCCAGATCGGCGAGGCCAAGTACGGCAAGCCCATCATCGATCGCGTGGTGGAACCCACGCTGCCGCTTGGCCAAGCCGCCAAATGCGCGCTGATCTCGATGGACTCCACCCTGAAATCCAATATCTCGGTGGGCCTGCCCCTGGACCTGCTGGTCTACGAGGCCGATTCGCTGCGCGTGACCCGCTTCGTCAATATCGACGAGAAGAACGCCTACTTCCGCATGATCCGCGATACCTGGGGGCATCGCCTGCGCCAGGTCTTCGGCGAGATCAACGATCCGGAATGGGATGCCTGCGCCCCGGCGGAGTTTCCGCTGGCGCGCCAGGGCGAAGGCGACCGCTGGGGGCAGCCGGTG
Organism: Cupriavidus sp. 05N39; assembly: GCF_056397325.1. Lineage (NCBI taxonomy): Bacteria > Pseudomonadati > Pseudomonadota > Betaproteobacteria > Burkholderiales > Burkholderiaceae > Cupriavidus > Cupriavidus sp. 05N39. The sequence goes on along the minus strand of NZ_JBFTNE010000062.1, from coordinate 63,281 downwards.
CGCGCCACGCGCGAACGCGCCGGCACCCAGGACTGAGGGCGGATATCCCAGATGCGTGACATCCTGCATTTTTCGCATGCCAACGGCTTTCCCGTCAGCACCTACCGCAAGCTGTTCGCAACGCTGGAAGACGATTTCGAGATCCGCGCCGTGGACCGATACGGCCATGACCCGAAGTTCCCGGTCACGCGAGAGTGGCCGCACCTCGTCGATGAGTTGCTGGCTTCCGTGGAGCAGAAGTACCGCGAGCCGGTGTGGCTGGTGGGGCATTCGCTCGGTGGCTTCCTGTCGCTGATGGCCGCGCTGCGGCGCCCGCAATGGGTGCGCGGCGTGGTGATGCTCGATTCGCCCGTGATCGCCGGCTGGCGTGCCGCCTTGCTAAAGGCCGGCCAGCGCTTCGGCCTGGACGAACGGCCCGGCCCTGCGGCGGTGACGCGGCGGCGCCGCACCCACTGGCCGGATGCCGAGGCGGTCTGGGAACATTTCCGTTCCAAGCCGGTATTCGCGGCCTGGGATGAGGAGGTGCTGCGCGACTACGCCATGCATGGCACCGAGCCGACCGGCAACGACGCCGAGCGCCGCCTGCGTTTCGAGCGTGAGATCGAGTACCAGATCTACCGCACCCTGCCCACCAGCCTGGGCTCGCGCGTTGCGCGCGGCGCGCCGGTGCCGGTCGGCTTTGTCGCCGGCACGCAGTCGCGCGAAGTGCGGCAGTGCGGGCTCGGCGCCACGCGCAAGCTGGTGGGAGAGCGCCTGCGCTTTATCGAGGGCGGGCATCTTTATCCGATGGAGCGGCCCGGCCAGACGGCCGGATTGATCCGCGATCTCGTCGGCGAAATGCGGGGCAATTCGCCCGCGGCCGCGCGTCCGTAGCCGGGGTCAGGCAGGGGCAGCAGCGAGGGCCGGGGTGCGAAGCGGCGAATGCGTCTCAGCGGTTGCCGGGCAAGGCGACTTGTCGCAAATGCGGCGCTGCAGCAGCCAGGCTCTCATGTATAATCCCGATTTCCCCGGCAAGCTCGGTTTATGACCAAATTCGTCTTCGTCACCGGTGGTGTCGTCTCTTCGCTCGGCAAGGGCATCGCTGCTGCTTCGCTCGCGGCCATTCTTGAGTCGCGCGGCCTCAAAGTCACCCTCCTCAAGCTAGATCCCTACATCAACGTCGATCCCGGCACGATGAGCCCCTTCCAGCATGGCGAGGTGTTCGTCACGGAAGACGGTGCTGAAACCGACCTCGATCTCGGCCACTACGAGCGCTTCGTCTCGGCCAAGATGCGCAAGTCGAACAACTTCACCACGGGCCAGATCTACGAGTCGGTGATCCGCAAGGAACGCCGCGGCGAGTACCTCGGCAAGACGGTGCAGGTAATCCCGCATATCACCAACGAAATCCAGGCCTTCATCGAGCGCGGCGCGGCTGCGTCGCACGGTGGCAAGGCGGACGTCGCGCTGGTGGAAATCGGCGGCACGGTGGGCGATATCGAATCGCTGCCGTTCCTGGAAGCCGCGCGCCAGATGAGCCTGCGCATGGGCCGCAACCACGCTGCCTTCGTGCACCTGACGCTGGTGCCGTTCATCGCCAGCGCCGGCGAGCTGAAGACCAAGCCGACCCAGCACTCGGTGCAGAAGCTGCGTGAAATCGGCATCTCGCCGACCGCGCTGCTGTGCCGCGCGGACCGCCCGATCCCGGACGAAGAGCGCGCCAAGATTTCGCTGTTCTCCAATATCCCGCAGGAAGCCGTGATCTCGGTCTGGGACGCGGACAGCATCTACAAGATCCCGCAGATGCTCAACGAGCAGGGCCTCGACCGCCTGATCTGCGAGGAACTGCGTATCGACCCGAAGCCGGCAGATCTCTCCATGTGGCAACGCCTGGTCAATGCCCAGGAAAATCCGCAGCATGAGATCACCATCGGCATGGTTGGCAAGTACGTCGACCTGACCGAGTCGTACAAGTCGCTGATCGAAGCGCTGCGCCACGCCGGCATGCATACCGCCACCCGCGTGAACATCGAGTACATCGATTCGGAAGAGCTGGAATCGGGCCACCTCGAAGTGCTCAAGCCGCTGGACGCCATCCTGGTGCCGGGCGGTTTCGGCAAGCGCGGCACGGAAGGCAAGATCCGCGCGATCCAGTACGCCCGTGAGAACAAGGTGCCGTACCTGGGCATCTGCCTGGGCATGCAGCTGGCCGTGATCGAATTCGCCCGCCATGTGGCGGCGATGGCCGATGCCAATTCGACCGAGTTCAACCTGGRAACCGAACATCCGGTGGTGGCACTGATCACCGAATGGGTCGACCGTGAAGGCAAGGTGGAGGAGCGCTCCGCCGAGTCCGACCTGGGAGGCACCATGCGCCTGGGCGCGCAGCGCGTACCGGTCAAGCCGGGCACCAAGGCAGCCAGGATCTACGGCGAAGAAGTCAACGAGCGCCATCGCCATCGCTACGAGGTCAACAATCACTATGTGCCGACGCTGGAAAAGGCGGGCATGGTGATTTCGGCTCGCACCCCGACCGAAGACCTGCCCGAGATGATGGAACTGCCGGAAAGCATGCACCCGTGGTTCGTGGGCGTGCAGTTCCACCCGGAATTCACCTCCACCCCGCGCGATGGCCATCCGCTGTTCAAGGCCTACGTGGAAGCGGCGCTGGCCAGCCAGCAGAGCAAGGCGGGCTGAGCCCCGGCACCGCAAGCAGGAGACTAGTGATGAAACTCTGTGGATTTGACGTTGGCCTGGACCGGCCCTTCTTCCTGATCGCCGGTCCGTGCGTGATCGAGTCCGAGCAGATGGCGCTGGATACCGCCGGCGAGCTCAAGGCGATCACCGGCGAGCTCGGCATCCCGTTTATCTACAAGTCCTCGTTCGACAAGGCCAACCGCTCGTCGGGCAGGACCTTCCGCGGGCTGGGCATGGAGAAAGGGCTGGAGATCCTCGCCACGGTCAAGCGCGAGATCGGTGTGCCGGTGCTGACCGATATCCACGAGATCGACGAGGTCAAGCCGGTGGCGGCGGTGGTCGATGTACTGCAGACGCCGGCCTTCCTGTGCCGTCAGACCGACTTCATCCGCGCGTGCGCGCAGAGCGGCCGTCCCGTCAATATCAAGAAGGGACAGTTCCTCGCGCCGCATGACATGAAGAACGTCATCGACAAGGCGCGCGACGCCGCGCGCGAGGCAGGGCTGCCGGAAGACAGCTTCATGGCTTGCGAGCGCGGCGTTTCCTTCGGCTACAACAACCTGGTCTCCGATATGCGCTCGCTCGCGATCATGCGCGAGACCGGCGCGCCGGTGGTGTTCGATGCCACGCACTCGGTGCAGCTGCCGGGCGGCCAGGGCACCAGCTCCGGCGGCCAGCGCGAATTCGTGCCGGTGCTGGCGCGCGCTGCCGTGGCGGTGGGCGTGGCGGGCCTGTTCATGGAAACGCATCCGGACCCGAGCAAGGCCATGTCGGACGGCCCCAATGCCGTGCCGCTGTCGCGCATGAAGGAGCTGCTGTCCGTGCTCAAGGAACTCGATACGCTGGTCAAGCGCTCGGGCTTCCTCGAAGACAATTTCGGCTGGCCCGCGGCCTGCGCCTGAGCGCGCAGCGCCGTTGCCGACATGGCCGTCATCAGGCGGCCATGATCAGCCAAGTAGAATCAACACCATAAAATCACACGGAGATACGCCATGGCCAGCGGCTATATCATTGCCCACGTCGATGTCACCGATCCCCAGCAGTATGAAGAGTACAAGGTGCTCTCCAGCCATGCCATGAAGGTGCATGGCGCCGAGGTGCTGGTGCGTGGCGGCAAGACCGAGAAGCTGGAGGGCGACTGGGCCCCGACGCGCGTGGTCGTGCTGAAGTTTCCCAGCTATGACGCGGCAAAGTCGTTCCACGACAGCGAGGCATATCGCGCCGCGCGCAAGTCGCGCGAGCATGCCGCGCGCATGAACATGATCGTGGTAGAAGGCGTTTAGGCATTAATCAGCGCCCGTCAGCGGTAGTCCAGGGCATGGCGCCCGTGTAGTACGAAGTCATCAAGCATCAACAGTCCAAGAGGAATCCATGAGTGCAATCGTAGATATCATCGGTCGCGAAGTTCTCGACTCGCGCGGTAACCCGACGGTCGAGTGCGACGTCCTGCTCGAATCCGGCGTGATGGGCCGCGCGGCAGTGCCGTCGGGCGCATCCACCGGTTCGCGCGAAGCCATCGAGCTGCGTGACGGCGACAAGTCGCGCTATCTCGGCAAGGGCGTGCTGAAGGCTGTCGAGCATATCAACACCGAAATCTCCGAAGCCATCATGGGCCTGGATGCCTCCGAGCAGGCTTTCCTGGACCGTACCCTGATCGACCTCGACGGCACCGACAACAAGGCTCGCCTGGGCGCCAACGCCACGCTGGCCGTATCGATGGCCGTGGCCAAGGCCGCCGCTGAAGAAGCCGGCCTGCCGCTGTACCGCTACTTCGGCGGTTCGGGCGCGATGCAAATGCCGGTGCCGATGATGAACATCGTCAACGGTGGCGCGCATGCCAACAACAGCCTGGACATCCAGGAATTCATGATCATGCCGGTGTCGCAGACGAGCTTCCGCGAAGCCCTGCGTTGCGGCGCCGAAGTGTTCCACGCGCTCAAGAAGATCCTGTCCGACAAGGGCATGTCCACGGCGGTTGGCGACGAGGGCGGCTTTGCCCCCAACTTCGCTTCCAACGAAGAGTGCCTGAACACCGTTGTGCTGGCCATCGAGAAGGCCGGCTACCGTGCAGGCGAAGATGTCCTGCTGGCGCTGGACTGCGCGGCTACCGAGTTCTATCACGAAGGCGAAGGCCAGTACCACCTGGAAGGCGAGGGCCYGAAGCTGACCTCGACCCAGTTCGCCGACTACCTGGCCAACCTGTGCGACAAGTTCCCGATCGTGTCGATCGAGGACGGCATGGCCGAAGRCGACTKSGACGGCTGGAAGSTGCTGACCGACAMSCTGGGCAAGMRSGTSCAGCTGGTSGGCGACGACCTGTTCGTGACCAATACCAAGATCCTGAAGGAAGGCATTGAAAAGGGCATCGGCAACTCGATCCTGATCAAGATCAACCAGATCGGCACACTGACCGAGACCTTCGCCGCCATCGAGATGGCCAAGCGCGCCGGCTACACCGCCGTGATCTCGCACCGCTCGGGCGAAACCGAGGACAGCACCATCGCCGATATCGCGGTGGGCACCAACGCCGGCCAGATCAAGACCGGCTCGCTGTCGCGCTCGGACCGTATCTCGAAGTACAACCAGCTGCTGCGCATCGAGGAAGATCTCGGCGATATCGCCAGCTACCCGGGCAAGAGCGCGTTCTACAATCTGCGCTAAGCGCGTGTCATGCGCCGGCCGCGGCCGGCGCTGACGCAACTTCCTTTTCCGCTTAAGCGCCAGAACCCATGCGCCTGATCTCGTTGCTGTTGTTCGTGCTGTTGCTCGCCATCCAGTATCCCTTATGGCTGGGCAAGGGCGGTTGGCTGCGTGTGTGGGACATGGACAAGCAGGTGCAGGAACAATCGGCGCGCAACCAGTTGCTCAAGTTGCGCAATGCCAAGCTGGAAGGGGAAGTGAAGGACCTGGAGGATGGCACAGGCGCCATCGAGGAACGTGCCCGCTATGAGTTGGGCATGGTCAAGGATGGCGAGGTGTTCGTGCAGTTCGTGGCGCCCGCGCCCAAGGTCAGCGCCACGCCGCCGCTGCCGCCTCCGCCGAATTCCCCGGCGTTCAACCGCCACTGACGACTGGCGCCAGTTCCTGGGCAGAGTCTATTGACCTGCCGCACCTCAAGCGTCGCCCGGCAAACTCACCACCAATACGGATAGCCGCCCCAGCCCCGGTAGCCGGGGCTGCTGAAGCCGACTCCGCCGCCCCAGTGGCCACCGCCCCACCCTCCGTAATACAGGTTCCAGCTTGGATAGGCATAGGCTGCAGCCTGCGCCATGGCCTCGGCCTCTTGCTGGCGCGCGATGGCGGCTTCCTGCTCGCGCAGCACCTGTTGGTTCAGGGCGTCGAGCTTCTGCCTTTCTTCAGGGGTGAGGGGCGCCGGCGGAACACCGTTGGGCACCAGGCGCGCGGTCGGCGGCGAGCCGTTGATGTCGCGCGGCAACTCCGCGCAGCCGCCGCAGGCCAGCACTGCGCCGAGCAGCAAGACGCCGATCGTGCCCTGCGCGCGGACCAGGCGTGACGCTTTGCACGCTGCGGCGACGGCGGACGGGGTTGAAGGCAAAGCGGACATGGTGACTCCCTGACTCTGGTAGGTCGCTGATGCTTGGACCGCGGCGGAGGGCGTAAAGGTTCCTCGTGGGGTTCCTTCCGAGCCGCTCCGCCTTACCGCGTTGCAGCTTAGTGTTGCTGCGCCGCACCGTCACCGGCGCCGGTAGCGACGGGGGCCGGCGCAAACAGTTGCGCGCAGTCAACCGGATCGAAGTGATATTGCTGGCCGCAGAAATCGCACTGGATCTCCACTTCGCCGCGTTCGACCAGGATGTCCTCGATTTCCACGCGGCCCAGGTTTTGCAGCATGCCAGCCACCTTGGCACGCGAGCACGAGCACTGGAAGTGCGGCGTGAGCGGCTCGAATACGCGCAGACCGGTGGCTTGCAGGTCTTCCCAGAAGAGGCGGCGCAGCAGAGTATCGGGCGTTTCGGCCAGGAGTTCTTCGTCCTTCAGCGTGGCGCCGAGCTGGCAGGCGCGGTCCCAGGTGTCCAGGTCCTGCGCGCGGCCGGTGTCCGCCAGCGGCACGCCGGTTTCGCCGACTTCGGCGGGCGCGCGCCCGGCATGGCCTTCCAGCGTGCCACCGTAGGACGGCAGCTTCTGCAGCAGCATGCCGGCGGCAACTTTGTCGTCGGCGGCCAGCCACAGCCGGGTGTCGAGCTGCTCGGACGCTTGCATATAGTGTTCGAGCACGGCAGTCATCGACGCCATCGGGCCGTGTGCATCGGCCAGCGGCACGATGCTCTGGTACGGCTGCTGTCCGGGTAGCTTGTCCTGCGGGTCCAGCGTGATGGCGAAGCGGCCGCGGCCGTTGATGTTGACGAGGTCCGCCAGCGTGGCATCGTCGGCCAGCGCTACGCCTTCGGCTAGCTTGGCGGTCGCCCGCATCGACAGGTCGGACAGGCATTCCACCACCAGCATGCGCACCGGGCCGTCGCCGTGCACTTGCATCACCAGCGCGCCGTTGAACTTCAGGTTGGCCGAAAGCAGGGCGGCGGCGGACATCATTTCACCCAGCAGGCGGCGCACCGGCGCCGGGTAATGATTGCGGCGCAGTACTTCCTGCCAGGTGGTCTGCATGCGCACCAGTTCGCCGCGAACGGGGGCCGCGTCGAACAGGAATTTCTGCAGGGTGTCGGGGGTGGTGGTGTCAGTCACGATGATCCGTCGGTAAATCGGTGCGGGCGTCGCGGCGCCTTAGTCGATGCGTTTGAGTTGCGTCTTGTACATGGCCTGGCGCGTGGCGTAGGTCTCGGCATTGCGGTACAGGTTGGCCACATCCTGCTCGGTGAGTTCGCGCACCACCTTGGCCGGCGCGCCCAGGATCAGCGAACGATCCGGGAATACCTTGCCTTCGGTGACCACGGCCCCGGCGCCGACCAGGCACTCCTTGCCGATCACTGCACGGTTCAGGATCACCGCCTGGATGCCGATCAGCGAGCCTTCGCCCACCGTGCAGCCATGCAGCATGGCCTGGTGGCCGATCGATACCTTGTCGCCGATGGTCAGCGGGCAGCCGGGGTCGGTGTGGAGCACGGTGCCTTCCTGCACATTGCTGGACTCGCCCACCACGATCGGTTCGTTGTCGCCCCGGATCACCACGCCTGGCCAGACGCTGGCGCGCGCCTTGAGCGTCACGTTGCCGATGATGGTGGCCTCCGGCGCCACATAGGCATCCGGATCGATGGTGGGGGCAACGTCGCCGAGCTGGTAAAGCGCCATGAGGTCTCCTGCACAAGTTCGTATGGGTATATGGGGTTTGCCGCCAGGCTTTAAAGGGTCGCGGGCGGCCTGGCATGGAGCGCCACCCGCCGGGCCCTACAATGGCGGCAAACCGGATTTTACGCTTATGCCAGCAAACCTTCCCGATGCCGCCTCTCCTGGCGCCCCTGACCCCGATCGCGGCGGCATGCCGCTTGCCGCACCTGGCTCTTTGTCCGGCGTGGCGGTGCCGTCCTTGCGCCGCCAGGCGCTTGCCATCCTCTGTTTGAGCGATGCGCACGAGAAGGCCGCGGCCACACGCCGGATGCGGCTTGCGGGCGAAGCCATGGCGCCGGAGGCCCTGGGCATCGGCGAGGCGATCTCGGCCGAACTGCCGCTGCCCGGCCGGCCGCCGCTGCCCGAACTGGTGGCGCCGCAGCGGGTCGAGCGGCGGCGGTCCATCCATACGCCCGCCGGGCGCGCGGCGCTGATCCACGCGCTTGCACATATCGAGTTCAACGCCATCAACCTGGCGCTGGATGCCATCTGGCGATTCGATCTGATGCCGGTAGCCTTTTACCTGGACTGGCTACGAGTGGCCGACGAAGAGGCGCTGCATTTCAGCCTGCTGGCGCAGCACCTGGCCACGCTGGGTGCGCATTACGGCGATTTTCCGGCGCACAACAGTCTTTGGGAGATGGCGGACAAGACCGCCGGCGATGTGCTGGCGCGCATGGCGCTGGTGCCGCGCACGCTGGAGGCGCGCGGCCTGGATGCCTCGCCGCCGGTGCGGRCCAAGCTCGCAGCCGCGGGCGATCACGAGGCCGCCGCAATCATCGACATCATCCTGCGCGACGAGGTGGGCCACGTAGCCATCGGCAACCGCTGGTACCGATGGCTATGTGCCTCCCGTGGCATGGACCCCGTCACCACCTACGCCGAACTGGCCGCACGGTACCAGGCACCGCGCCTGCGGCCGCCCTTCAACCTGGCAGCGCGCCGCGCGGCGGGTTTCGACGAAGATGAGCTGGCGTGGCTGGAAGGACAGGCCAGTCAGTTGTATTCCGTCACCACGACATAGCCCTGCTTGATGCCGCTATCGGGGCCTGTCGTGAATTGCACGGGCACGGTAAAGGCGCGCGCGGTCGTCAGCTGGACTACCCGGCCAGGCAGCAGCGGCAGGGAGGCAGACTCCGCGGAATGGGCGCCGTTTGCCGGGCAATTTACCGATGCGGTCCCGCTCGTGCCGAGTTGCGTATTGCAGGGGGGCGCAACGATGGCCCCCCGGAAGTGGATCACACCATCCGCGCCCCACGCGGATGCCGAAAGCAAAGCACTCGCCAGGGCCAACGGCAGCCGATGCGCGAAGCGGTGGGAGGCGGCGCGGCCGGTGCTTGCAAGCGTGCTCATTGTGATCTCCAGTTCGTCATTAAGTTGAAGCACATTGGGAAATTTCTGTGTGCTCATTGGGAACTTTATTTCCCGGGATTGGGAAAAACAATCAAGATAATCCGAATTTTCCTAATTCCTTTTTTGCATTACTCTGTTAGGTCAGGTTGCAAAATGGGCTGCTATCCGCCATGTAGTTGCCCCCGGGATATAGGAACAACCCTAATTAAAGGGACGAAAAGAAATGGGTCCGATGGGCTTTTATAGGAGTGATCCTATAAATTTCTCGGAAAAAATAAGCTGTCATGGATGACCCCTCCTGCGACTGGAACGTGTGGCCCGATCTGCCGATCGGGATGCGCCATTGCAATGCGCTCCGCATGTCCTTGCTAACGTCAGATTCGGCAAAAACTTGACTGYCGGGAGGGCGGCGAAAAGCATGCCGGCGATCGGTGGTCCGCGGCGCCGCAGGTTAAGCAGGCCGGGCGCTGAGGGGCAGGGCCTGGGGGGGGGATTTGACGGGTAGGGACGGGGACGGGTGCGAGCCTTGCGGCGGCACCCGCCTGCCAGTGCTACGGGCGCGTTGGCGCGCCGCGCCGGGCTTCGATCTCGCGCAGTACGCGCCGCTGGATCTTGCCGGTGGTGGTCATCGGCAACTGGTCGAGGAACTCGATCGCCTTGGGATATTCATACGGCGCAAGCTGGCCGCGCACATGCTGCTGCAATTCGGCGACCAGTTCAGCGTCGGCCTGCGCTGAGCGGGCGACTGACGGCACCAGTACGATGAACGCCTTGACCACCGCGCCGCGCTCCGGGTCGGGGGAAGGCACCACGGCGCAATTCGACACGGCGGGGTGCTTGAGCAGGCAGTTTTCGATCTCGCTCGGCCCGATGCGATAGCCGGAGGACTTGAAGACATCGTCGGCGCGGCCCTGGTACCAGAAGTAGCCGTCCTCGTCGACGCGCGCAAGGTCGCCTGTGCGGCACCAGCGCAAGCCGTCTCGCTCCAGGTACTTGTCCGCGGTGGCCTCCGCGTTGCGCCAGTAGCCGAGGAAGAACACGGGGTCGGGATGGCCGTGGCGGTCGGTGCTGCACACGGCAATCTCGCCGTCTTCGCCCGGCGGACAAGGCTTGCCCTCGTCGTCGACCACGGCGAGGCGGTGGCCGGGGTAGGGCCGCCCCATCGAGCCCGGGCGCGCGGGCCAGCCGGGCTGGCCGTCGTCGTTCTGGGCGGTGCAGTTGCCCACGATGTAGTTGATCTCGGTCTGGCCGAACATTTCATTGACGACCACACCGAGCGCGTCGCGGCACCAGGCGAACACGGTTTCCCCTACGGCTTCGCCTGCGCTCATCAGCGCGCGCAGGTGCAACTGGTAACGCTCGCGCGGCGCGGGGCAGGTTTTCATCATCTGCTTGAGCGCGGTGGGAAAGAGGAAGGTATTGGTGACCCGATAGCGCTCCATCAGTGCGAAGGCAACCTGCGCCGAGAACCGCCCCTGATAGCCGACGATGGGCTTGCCGAAATACAGCGCGGGCATCAGTRCATCCCACAGGCCGCCGGTCCAGGCCCAGTCGGCCGGGCTCCAGAATACGTCGTCCGCCTGCGGGAACCAGTTTTGCGAACAGACGAAGCCAGTGAGATTGCCGATCAGTGCGCGGTGCGGGATCAGCGCGCCTTTCGGCGGCCCGGTGGTTCCGCTGGTGTAGATCAGCACGGCGGCCTCGTCGGCCTTGGTCTGAACGGCGGTAAATTCCGGTAGCTCGGCGGCCAGCAGCGCGTCCCAGTCATGCTCCGCGCGGCCCACCGCGCCGCCAACACCGATCACCGAGGCCAGCGCCGGGCACTCCGCGCGCGCCGCCAGCACATTGTCGATCGCTGTTTCATCGGCAATGGCCACGCAGGCATCGCTGTGCCGGAGCCGGTAGGCCAGCGCTTCCGGTCCGAACAGCATCGACAAGGGCGTGGCGATGGCGCCGAGCTGATAGATTGCCATCTGTGCAACCACCGTCTCGATGCGCTGGGGCATCACGATGCCGACGCGGTCTCCCCGCGCCACGCCCAGCGTGCGCAGCGCCCGCGAGAGGCGGTCCGCCTCGGCCTGGATGTAGGCGTAGCTGTAGCTGGCGCGGCGCCCGTCCTCGTGTTCGGTGTGGACCGCCACCCGGTCCGCGGTGGCGGGAGCGCGCGCCCAGCGGCTACAGCACACGTCGGCGAGGTTGAAGTGCTCGGGCACCTGCCAACGGAATTCATCGTAGAGCGCGCGATAGTCGTCGCGGCGGCTGGCGGGCAGGGCGGGTGCGGCCATGCTGGGTCTCCTGGTTTGCGCTCGATATTGCGCGGATGCGTGCCGGGCCGGCTTGCCGCTATAATCCACACAAACGAACGATCGTTCTATTTTTTGGCTTCCCCGTTGTCGCGGGTGAAAGCGTCCGCCACGAAAAGGCACCCGGGGAGACACCATGACAATAAGAGAAACCTCGCGCTCGGAATTTATCACGTTGCGCGGCCTCAACATGCACGTACGGCACTGGGGCCAGCCCGGTGCGCCCACCTTGTTCCTGCTGCATGGCTGGATGGATGTGGCCGCCTCGTTCCAGTTCATGGTGGATGCGCTGGAGCGCGACTGGCGTGTCATTGCGCCCGACTGGCGCGGCTTCGGCCAGACCGATTGGCCCACACGCTATCCCGGCACCGAGTCCTACTGGTTTCCCGACTACATTGCCGATCTCGAGGCCGTGCTCGATCATTACCAGCCGGACCAGCCGGACCAGCCGGTGAACCTGGTGGGGCATAGCATGGGTGCCAACGTCGCCTGCTTCTATGCCGGCATCCGTCCCGAGCGGGTGCGCCGCGTGGTCGACCTGGAGGGGTTTGGCATGACGGGCACCCGCGCCGAGCAGGCGCCCGGTCGCTATGCGCGCTGGCTGGACGAACTGCGGCAGCGCCAGCCGCTGAAGACCTATGACAGCGTGGAGGCAGTGGCGGCGCGGTTGCAGAAGACGAATCCGCGCCTGCCGGACGATCGCGCGGCGTTCCTGGCCAAGCACTGGTCGGCCAGGAACGCCGAAGGCCGCTGGGAAATCCTTGGCGACGCCGCCCACAAGATGGTCAATCCCGTGCTGTACCGGCTGGACGAAGTGATGGCGATCTGGGCAAAGGCCACCGCGCCGGTACTGCATGTGGAAGCGCGCGACTCCCAAACGCTCAGCCATATTGCAAAGGGGCAGCCGCTGGAGGAGTTCAAGCTGCGCTTCAAGGCGTTCCGGGATTTCCGCGAGGCCATTGTCGATGACGCCGGCCATATGCTGCATCACGACCAGCCGCGGGTGGTCGCCGGGCTGGTCGAATCGTTCTGCGCGTAATGTCCGCTGGCGCCATGCCGCTACGCTCAGGCGTGCGTCAGCTTTTCCTTGAGCGTGGCGTTGTTGCTGGTGTGCACGTGCACCAGCGCCTTTTCGGGGAAGGCATAGTGATAGGCGCGGCGCAAGGCCAGCGCGGCCTCGTGGAAGCCCGACAGGATGAGTTTCTGCTTGTTGGGATAAAACGCGATATCGCCGGCGGCGAAGATGCCGCGCCGGGAAGTCTCGTAGGTGGTGGTATCCACCACGATACGGCCGGCGCGCATGTCGAGGTCCCATTGGGCGATCGGGCCGGGTTCGGAGACCAGGCCATAGAGCGCCACCAGTTCGTCGGCCGGCAGGCTGACGGTGTCGTCGCGGGCGCGGATATCGACGCCGGCCAGGGTGTCGCCCTCGGTTTTGAGCGCGCCCAGCATGCCTACCACGAAGTCCATTTCGCCAGCGGCCACCGCGGCCCGCATTTCGGCCACCGTGCCGTCGGCCGCGCGAAAGCCCTCCCGGCGGTGCACCAGCGTGACGCGCGCTGCGATCTTGCGCAGCGCCAGCGCCCAGTCCAGCGCGGAATCGCCGCCGCCGGCCACCACGACGCGCTTGCCGGCAAAGCGCGCGGTATCGCGCACGGCGTAGTGCAGGTAGCGGTCCTCCAGCGCGGCGGCTTCGGGCAGCGCCACGCGCTGCGGGGCAAAGGCGCCAGCGCCGGCGCAGATCAGCACGGCCGCCACGTCGAAGCGCTTGCCGTTGTCGGTGGTGACCAGCAGGCGGTGCGGGTGTTCGTGGCCGGGCGGGCGAGCGGTGGCCGTGGCGTGCGGTGCGGGCGGAATTTCGGCAAGGCCGTTGGCGCGTTCGTTGAAATGCATGGGAAACGCGAACGGCGCGCATTGTTCGAGCAGGCGATCGACCAGGTCTTGTGCCAGGCAGCCGGGCACGGCAGGGATGTCGTAGATCGGCTTTTCCGGATACAGCTCGGTGCACTGGCCGCCGGCGCGGTCCAGCACGTCGATGAGCTCGCACTTCAATCCCAGCACGCCCGCCTGGAACGCGGCGAACAGGCCGACCGGGCCCGCGCCGACAATCAGGACGTCGGTACGGATCACTTCGGATGGGGCGGCGCCATCGGCAGCATTGCGGGTTTCGGGCGTGGCGGAGTCAGTGGCGTGGATCGGCATGGCTTGGCAGGCAGCGCGCGCGGCGCCGCCAGGGGGGAGGATCGTCAGGCCACAACTATACCGCGCGGGGCGGCGCTCCATGCCTACGCCAGTGTTGGCGGCAGGGCTATCGGCCTGCCCGCGGGCGTGGGTTGTGTGGGCTAGCCCACGTGGCCGCTGGCGCGGGAGTAACACACGATTAACGCGGAATATGCGCGGGAGTAGAATAGACACATGCAAAATCCACACGCAATCAACGCAGACCTGCATTGCCATTCCACCGTATCCGACGGCATGTTGTCGCCCAGGGACGTGGCCGCGCGCGCGCGCGCCGGCGGCGTGGCGTTCTGGGCGCTGACGGACCATGACGAGGTCGGCGGACAGGCCGAGGCGCGCGCCGCTGCCGAGGCGCTTGGCATGCATTATGTGCCGGGGGTGGAGATTTCCGTGACATGGGCCGGCCAGACCGTCCATATCGTCGGCTTGCAGATCGATCCGGCTTGTCCGGCGCTGGTTGAAGGCCTGGCGGCGACGCGCTCCGGTCGCGCGGCGCGGGCGCAGGATATCGGCGAGGCGCTGGCCGCGATCGGCATCGAGGGCGCCTACGCGGGCGCGCTGCAGCATGTCGGCAATCCCGACCTGATCTCCCGCACGCATTTTGCGCGCTGGCTGGTGGAGCAGGGGCGGTGCAAGACCATCGGCGACGTGTTCAGCGATTACCTCGGCGAAGGCTGTCCGGGTTTTGTGGGGCACCGCTGGGCCAGGCTGGCCGATGCCGTGGGATGGATCCAGGCGGCAGGCGGCATTCCGGTGATGGCCCACCCGGGGCGCTACAACTACACGCAACTGCAGCATGATGCGCTGTTCGACGAGTTCAAGCAGCTCGGCGGGGCCGCGGTCGAGGTGGTCACTGGCAGCCATACGCCGGACCAGTACCGCCGCTACGTCGATGTCGCGCATCACTACGGCCTGCTGGCTTCCCGCGGCTCGGATTTCCATGGGCCGGGCGAAGGCCGGATCGAGCTGGGCTCGCTGCCGCCGCTGCCGTCCTCGGTCACGCCGGTCTGGCATGACTGGTAAGCCGCGCCGGCCCGTACCATGCGCCCCATTCGCTTCTCCCCATCGCAGAGCTGGCCCGGAGTGCGCGCGGTATTCGCCCCAGGCCCGCGACCGTTTTCCCCTGGCCCGCCTATGTCCCAATATTTTGAAATCCATCCGCTCAACCCGCAAGCCCGCCTGATCAAGCAGGCCGCGCAGATCATCGGGCAGGGCGGGCTGATTGCCTTGCCAACCGACTCCAGCTACGCGCTGGCCTGCCGGCTGGACGACAAGGCTGCGGTGGAGCGGCTGCGCCGCCTGCGCGGGATCGACGACAAACACCACCTGACGCTGATGTGCAGCGACTTGTCCGAACTGGGCAACTTCGCGCGCGTGGACAACCGGCAGTACCGCTGGCTCAAGGGCGCCACGCCCGGCCCCTATGTGTTTATCCTGGAAGCCACCAAGGAAGTGCCGCGCCGGCTCTCGCATCCCGCCCGCAAGACCATCGGCGTGCGCGTGCCCGAGCATGCCATCCCGCTGGCGCTGCTGGCCGAAGTGGGCGAACCACTGATCTCGGCCACCCTGCAACTGCCAGGCGACGAGGCCCCGCTCAATGAGCCGGAGGTGATTCGTGCCCGGCTGGAAAAGCTCCTGGAGCTGGTGATCTGCGGCGGCGCCGCACCGGCGCAGCCGACCACCGTGATCGACCTTACGGGCGGGGAGCCTGAACTGGTACGGCAGGGACGAGGCGACATCGAGCGTTTCGGCCTTTGATCCCGACTTGCCCTCGCCGCGCGGCGCCGCTTTGGCGGCGGGCGCACTTTCCCGCGTCCCCGGTACAATAGCGCCCCATGGATTCCTCCCTGATTCAGACCATTGCGGTCTATGCCCTGCCGGTCCTGTTCGCCATCACGTTGCACGAGGCCGCGCACGGCTATGTGGCCAAACTGTTCGGCGATAACACTGCCTATGCGATGGGCCGCGTCAGCATTAACCCGGCGCGCCATATCGATCCCATCGGTACCATCGCGGTGCCGCTGCTGCTCTATTTCATGACGAGCGGCCAATTTGTGTTCGGCTACGCCAAGCCGGTGCCGGTCGCCTTTGACCGCCTGCGCAACCCGCGCTGGCACGGCATGTGGGTGGCCCTGGCGGGTCCGGGCAGCAACGTGCTGCAGGCCTTCCTGTGGGCGCTGGTGGCGATCGGGCTGGTGCTGGGGCAGGTGCAGGAGCCGTTCTTCAGCCAGATGGCGCGGGCCGGCGTGCTGGTCAATCTGGTGATGGCGGCCTTCAACCTGTTCCCCGTGCCTCCGCTGGACGGCGGCCGCGTGCTGACCGCGCTGTTGCCGCGGCGGATTGCCCATGCCGTGTCGCGCATCGAGCCCTACGGCATCTTCGTGGTGCTGGCGCTGGTAGCCGCGGGCGTGATCACCAAGGTGTGGATGCAGCCGGTGATGGGGGCCCTGAGCGGGCTGGTGCAGCTGATGCTGCAGCCTGTCCTGGCACTGGTGCAGTAAGCCGGGCGGGCATCCGCGCCGGCGGCAAAACCGGATACGAGTACCAGTACCGATTCCCCATAAAAACAGACAGACATGTTCCCCGATCGCGTTCTTTCCGGCATGCGGCCCACCGGCGCGCTGCACCTGGGCCACTATCATGGCGTACTGAAAAACTGGGTCCAGCTGCAAGCCGAGTACCCCTGCTTTTTCTTTGTGGCAGACTGGCATGCGCTTACCACGCACTACGAGTCGCCCGAAGTGATTGGCGAATCGGCGTGGGAGATGCTGGTCGACTGGCTCGCCGCCGGGGTCGATCCCGAACGCGCCACGCTGTTTATCCAGAGCCGCGTGCCCGAGCATGCCGAGCTGTTCCTGCTGCTGTCGATGGGCACGCCGCTGGGCTGGCTGGAGCGGGTGCCAACCTACAAGGACCAGATCGAGAAGCTCAAGGAGAAGGATCTCTCCACCTACGGTTTCCTTGGCTATCCGCTGCTGCAGGCCGCCGATATCCTGATCTATCGCGCCGGCCGCGTGCCGGTGGGCGAAGACCAGGTGCCGCATGTGGAGATCACGCGCGAGATCGCGCGCCGCTTCAACTATCTCTATGGCCGCCAGCCGGGCTTCGAGGAGCGGGCGCAGGAAGCCGCCAGGAAGCTGGGCGGCAAGCGCGCCAAGGCCTTTCTCGAGCTGCGCCGTGCCTATCATGAACAAGGCAAGGAAGAGGCTCTGGCAGAAGGCGGCGCGCTGGTGGCCCAGTCCCAGAGCCTGTCCGCCGAGGATCGCGAATTGCTGCTGGGCTATCTGGGCGGTTCGCGCAAGACCATCCTGGTCGAGCCGCAGGCGCTGCTGACCGCGGCTTCGCGGATGCCGGGGCTGGACGGCCAGAAGATGTCGAAGTCCTACGGCAACACCATCCGCATGCGCGAGGACAAGGCTTCGGTGGAAAAAAAGGTGCGTACCATGCCGACCGATCCGGCCCGTGTGCGTCGCACCGATGCCGGCGAGCCGGCGCGTTGCCCGGTGTGGCAACTGCACCAGGTCTACTCGGATGTGCCCACGCGCGAGTGGGTGGAGCAGGGTTGCCGCAGCGCCGGCATCGGCTGTATCGAATGCAAGCAACCGGTGATCGAGGGCATCCTGCGCGAGCAGCAGCCCATGCTGGAACGGGCGCAAAAGTACATGGACGACCCCGCGCTGCTGCGTGATATCGTCGCGCACGGCTGCGACAAGGCCAGCCAGCTGGCGCGCGAGACCATGCGGGACGTGCGCTCGGCCATGGGCCTGGGGTACCGGTGAGCACGGCGGCGGGAGTGGCTTCACACGCGCCACTGGGCGTGCCGTCGCCGTGGGTGACGCGCTGGGCGCACCTGGTGCGCCCGGGCGGCCGGGTGCTCGACCTGGCCTGCGGCAGTGGTCGCCATGCCGTGTGGTTCGCCAACCGGGGTCATGCCGTGCTCGGCGTCGACCGCGATCCGGCCGTGCTGGCGGCGCTGGCCGCTTCCACGGGTGGAGTCGCCACCCGCATGGCCGACCTGGAGCAGGGCACCTGGCCGCTGGCCGATGCGGCGCCCTTTGACGCGATCGTGGTGACCAACTATCTGCACCGGCCGCTATGGCCCCATCTGCTCGATGCCCTGGCGCCGGGCGGCGTGCTGCTCTACGAAACCTTTGCCGCCGGCAACGAAACCGTGGGCAAGCCTTCCAACCCGGATTTCCTGCTGCGGCCGGGTGAATTGCTGGAGGCCGTGCGCGGCACGTTGCGCGTGGTCGGCTTCGAAGATGGTATCCTGCAAGTGCCTAAAACTGCCTTCGTGCAGCGGCTTTGCGCAGTCAGGGAGGATGGTGGAAATACGGGGGGCAATGCGCCGCCCCGTTATCCTTTGCCAGGCTGAAGTGCGGCCCGGGCTATTTGCCTGCCAGGTCGGCGAGACCTGGACTTCACGCGTTGAACTGCCTTGGGATTTGCCCGGTCGAAGGTGCGGTCGGAAGGCCTGAGGTATCCGGTACAATCGCGGTATTCGTTTCTCGAATTCTCAAACGTTATGACACAGATTAACGGCAGCATCGTCGCAATCGTGACGCCGATGCAGGAAGATGGCAGCCTGGATTTCCCGGCGCTGCGCGCCCTGGTCGACTGGCACGTCGCCGAGGGCACCGATGGCATTGTGATCGTCGGCACCACCGGCGAATCGCCCACGGTGAACGTGGATGAGCATTGCGAACTGATCCGCGTCGCCGTGGAGCAGGCCGACAAGCGCATCCCGATCATTGCAGGCACCGGCGGCAACTCGACCAAGGAAGCGATCGAGCTGACCGCGTTCGCCAAGCAGGTCGGCGCCGACGCGTCGCTGCAGGTCGTGCCCTACTACAACAAGCCGACGCAGGAAGGCATGTACCGCCATTTCCGCACCATCGCGGAAGCCGTGGACTTGCCTGTGGTGCTGTACAACGTGCCCGGCCGCACCGTGGCCGACATGCAGCATGACACCATCCTGCGCCTGGCGCAGGTGCCGGGCATCATCGGCGTGAAGGAAGCGACGGGCAATATCGACCGCGCCGCGCAACTGATCAAGGATGCGCCGGAAGGCTTCGCCATCTACAGTGGCGACGACCCCACCGCGATTGCCCTGATGCTGCTGGGTGGCCATGGCAATATTTCCGTCACGGCCAACGTGGCGCCGCGCAAGATGCATGAATTGTGCGTGGCAGCCCTGAAGGGCGATGCGATTACCGCGCGTCGCATCCATATGGAACTGGTTGAGCTGAACAAGGCGATGTTCGTCGAAGCCAACCCGATTCCCGTCAAGTGGGCGCTCCAGCAAATGGGCAGAATGCAGGGCGGTATCCGCCTCCCGCTCACGCCGCTGTCACCGGATTACCACGACGTGGTGCGCAAGGCGCTGTCGAATGCCGGCTTGCTCGGCTGATCGCACCGTGTTTTGCCGTCATCCCATCAACTAGGATTGCGTGTCAATGAAACTCAAGCTTAACCGCCACGGCGCAACGCAAGTTAGYCGTGCCGCCTTGGTCTTGCCCGTGCTGGTGGCGAGCGCGATGACCGGTTGCAGCAGCATCAACGATGCCATGGCGCCCGACAAGATCGACTACAAGTCCGCCGCCAAGCGCACTTCCACGCTGGACGTGCCCCCGGATCTGACCAAGATCGAAGGCGATCGCCGCTATTCGGTGCCGGACCAGAACGGCACCTCGACGCTCTCGACGTATAACCAGTCGAACAAGGTGGCGCAGCAGCAGTCAGGTACCGAAAACGTGCTGCCGTCGACGCAAGGCATCCGCATGGAGCGCGACGGCAACCAGCGCTGGCTGGTGATCAGCAATGGCATGCCGGCCGACAAGCTGTGGCAGTCCCTGCGTGAATTCTGGCAGGAGAGCGGTTTCCTGCTGGTGCAGGACTCGCCGGAGACCGGCATCATGGAAACCGACTGGGCCGAGAACCGCGCGAAGATCCCGCAGGATTTCATCCGCAATACCATCGGCAAGGTTTTCGATGGGCTGTACTCGACTTCCGAGCGCGACAAGTTCCGCACCCGCCTGGAGCGCGCGCAGAACGGCAATATGGAGGTCTTCATCAGCCACCGCGGCGCGCAGGAACAGCTGACCGGCATCGACAAGTCGAACACGATCTGGACGGCGCGTCCGTCCGATCCTGAGCTTGAAGCTGAATTCCTCTCGCGCTTCGCGCAGCGTCTGGGCGTGCAAAAAGAGCAGGCTGATCGCATGGCCAAGAGCGGTGCCGCCCCGGCGCCTGCCGCTGCTGCGGCCCCAGCCGCCGCCGCCGGTACCGCCAAGGCATCCAGCGCCAACGCCAACCTGACCCAGGTGAACGGCACCCAGGCGCTGCAGCTGGCCGAACCGTTCGACCGCGCCTGGCGCTCGGTCGGGCTGGCGCTGGACCGCGTCAATTTCACGGTGGAAGACCGTGACCGCGCCCAGGGCCTCTACTATGTGCGCTATGTCGACACGCGCGATACCGTGGACAACCGCGGCTTCTTCTCCAAGCTGTTCACCAAGACCGGCACCGAGGACAGCAAGAAGGCCAAGAAGTACCGCGTGGCGCTGAAGGGCGACGGCACCGGCACGACCGTGACGGTACAGAACGATGCGGGCCAGCCGGAAGGTACCGAAGTCGGCAAGCGCATTCTTACGCTGCTCGACGAGCAACTGCGCTGACCGGAGTGCAGGTCGCGCAAGACTACCCGCGGCGCCCGGCCGCGGGGTGGCCCCGCAAGTTGTCCGGGGAGGCTGGCGCATGATGCGCTTCGCCTTCCTCGGCAGCGGCAGCGAGGGCAATTCCCTGTTGATCGAATCGCAAGAGGGCACCACCACGACCCGGGTGTTGCTCGATTGCGGCTTTGGCATCCGCGAAACCGCGCGGCGGCTGGAGCGGCTCGGCGTCGCGCCGGACCAGCTCGATGCCGTGCTGGTCACCCACGAGCATGGCGATCATGTCGGCTCGGCGTATTCCTTCGCTGCGCGCCACGACGTGCCGGTGCACACGAGTCACGGCACCTGGCTGGCCACCTCGCATATGCGCGGGGCGGACAAGGCCGATGTACGCGTCTGCTGCGCCGACCATCCGCTGGTCGTCGGCGGCATCCACATCCTTCCGTACACGGTACCGCACGATGCGCGCGAGCCGCTGCAGTTCGTGCTGAGCGATGGCGATGCCCGGCTTGGCGTGCTGACCGATGCGGGCATGGAGACGCCCTATGTCACCGCCCGGCTGGCGGGCGTGCATGCGCTGGTGCTGGAGTGCAACCACGATCGCGAAATGTTGCGGAATTCGGCCTACCCGTATTCGCTCAAGCGCCGCATCGGTGGCGATTTCGGGCATCTGGCAAACGAAGTCGCTGCCAACATCCTGGCAAGCGTGGCACACCCGGGGCTGCAGCGCGTGGTCGCGGCGCACCTGAGCCAGCAAAACAATACAAGGGAGCTGGCCACCCAGGCGCTGGCAGCGGTGCTGGGCACATCCGCCGGCGAAATCCTGGTGGCGGACCAGCATGAAGGCCTTGATTGGCAACCGGTCAGGGCCTGAGGCGGGGTGGCGCGGATGGCCGGTCCGTCGTTGTGATGGCGACGCCCCTGGACGAAATATGGACGAAAAAAAGCCGACCCGAAGGTCGGCTTTTTTATCGGTGGAGACCGATTACTGCTTGGCAGCTGCGGCCGAAGCGTCAGCGGCTGCGCCGGAGGCTTCAGCGGCTGCGCCGGAGGCTTCAGCGGCTGCGCCGGTGGCTGCAGCAGCCGAGGTTGCTGCGCTGGAAGCAGCAGCCGTTGCGTCAGCAGCGGCAGCCGATGCTTCGGCAGCCGGTGCCGGAGCAGCGGCTTCTTCCTTCTTGCCGCAGGCGGCGAGAGCAACGGCGGCGAGCAGCGATGCGATCAGGAGAGACTTCTTCATTGTTCGTCCTTTAACTTTAATAACAGAAAAACAGGCGATGAATAATTACCGGTAATTATCGCTCTTGAACTGCAAAATAGAGGCTCTCCCGGGTGCCGACAAATGCAGTGGTACACAGTACTAGCCAGCCGACGATTATATCCGCGTTTTCCCGGCTTGTGTAGCGCTCTCTTTTGCTGTTTTTGCTTGTTACGGATTATYACAGGGCAGATGGTGCAAATTGCAGCCATCCTTCCAGCGTCCAGTGATGAAAAGTCTCCATCAGGTCCGGCAAATCCGCGCAGGCGGCCACTTCCGCGGCGCTCAGGCAGCGGTGGTCCGCCAGCTGCCGCAGCCAGCGCGCCAGCGCGCCGGGCGGTTCGTAGGCTTCCCCATTGATAAAGAAATGGGTGCGGTCATACAGGGCAATTGATCCCGGCGCAAGCACGATGCCGTGCGCCAGGGCGAGTTTGTTGTATTTCTTCAATGTGATTTCGGGTATTTCCGCAAACTCGACGCTCGGCTTGGGTTCGGAGAGATGCGCGCCCAGAAACTCCGAGACCATGCCACCCGACCAACGCAGGGCACTCAGCCGTTCGGTCACGGCACGCACCATCTGGGCCGGCAGTTGGGCTGGATGTGCCGTGGCCGCCTCACCCGGATCGGCATAGCGGCCGCCCAGATCCTCGTTGTCCTCGACCGTTTCCGACAGCCATGCCAGGAAGTGCCCTGCCAGCTCGCGGTAGGCGGGGGCCCGGAAGCCGATCGAGTAGGTCATGCACTCGCCCTCGGCGACGCCGTCGTGGGCATACTGGGGTGGCAGGTAAAGCATATCGCCCGGCTCCAGCACCCATTCCTCTTCCGGGGTGAAGTCCGACAGGATCTTCAGGGGCAGGTCCGGGACGAGGTCGAGCTTGGCCTGGGACGAGATGCGCCAGCGGCGCCGGCCCGATACTTGCAGCAGGAATACGTCGTAGGAGTCGAAGTGCGGGCCCACGCCGCCGCCATCGGTGGCGTAGCTGATCATCAGATCGTCCAGGCGCGCATCGGGGGCGAAACGGAATTGTCCCAACAAAGCCGCGGCTGCACTATCGTGGAGGTTAACGCCCTGCACGAGCAAGGTCCATTGGCGGGCTTTGCGCGAGGGCAGGTTATCGGCGGCGAAGGGGCCTTGCTCAAGCTTCCAGCGGTTCCGGAAGTGCGATATCAGGCGCGACTCGACGTCGTCGCGGTCGGCTAGTTCGAAAAGCGACTCGCGCGATACCGGCGGCTCGATTCCCGGTACCGCTTGTCGGATCAGCAGGGGTTTGCGTTGCCAGATATCGCGCATGAAAGCGGCCGGCGTCATGCCTCCCAGCAAGGCGAGTGGCGCGTCGGGATCGACGGGGCCGGGGGGCAAGGCCTGCGCGTATAATGCGGAATCGTTCATGGAGTCAAGAATTGAAAATCGCTAAGAACACGGTGGTATCCGTGGTGTACAAGCTGTCGGATGCGCAGGGCAATCTGATCGAGGAGTCGGATGAGCCGATGGTTTACTTGCACGGCGGATATGATGGCACGTTCCCCAAGATCGAGGAAGCGCTGGAAGGCCATGAATCCGGCTTCGAAACCCAGTTGCAGCTCGAGCCCGAGGAAGCCTTCGGCGACTACGACGCCGACATGGTGAAGGTCGAGCCGCGCGACCGTTTCCCCGAGCCGCTGGAAATCGGCATGCAGTTCGAAGGCGTGCCGGAAGACGGCGATGACGAGGACTCGATCATCTACACGGTGACCGACGTCGCGGAAGACAAGGTGGTGCTGGACGGCAACCATCCGCTGGCGGGCATGGCACTGCGTTTCTGGCTGCAGGTGGCCGAAGTGCGCGAAGCTACGGCCGACGAAGTGCAGCACGGCCACGCGCATGGTGCCTCGGGCATCGAAGTCGTGGACGAGGATGAGGACGACGAAGGCGATAGCAGCCGCACCCTGCACTGAGTGCGAGGCGCGCGCGAGACCTCGCGGCAGTACCCACGAATAAGCCGGCCTTGCCGGCTTTTTTGTTGGGCTCGCGGCATTGGATTTACCCGATGCGCCCGATGCGTCTTTACTCCGCTTCGGGGCCATCCTTGAGCGTGACTTCGAACAGAGACGGCGAACCAGGGGTGATCGCCAGTTCGGCGTACTGGCCGGGAGCGCCGCTGGGCAGGACCACGCGAGAGACGTTACGCAGTGTCTTGCCGCCGGCATCCTTGAGCGGCCTGTCGATGCCGAAGCCGCCGGCGCCGGTGTGCACCAGCAGGACCTGGCCCCGATAGCGGCCGGCCAGCTCCCGCAACTGCCGCTTGAACTCCAGGAAGCCGTCGCGCGCGCGGCGGCGCAGGAAGCCATCGAACAAGGAAGGGTTGCCGCGCTGTTCCCAGCCGTTGCCGAACTGCGGGTCGGCATGCGCCAGCACCACGATGCCGGGCAGGTTGCGCTGCTGCGCCAGCGAAAAAGCGCGCGCCAGCCACTGGCGGTTGGCCTCGCGGCGATCCTCGAACTCGCCGTTGCGACCGCCTTCCGAGCGGTAGTGATTATTGTCGCCAGGCAGGTTCAGGCCCACCAGCATCACATTGCCGGCGCTCCAGCGCACGTTTTCCCGATAGCTGCGGAAGGTGGCCTGGTCGGATTGCCGCGTCAGCGGCAGGACGCGCTGGCCAAGCGTGGTATCCGCCGGGTAGAACAGCTCACGCAGCCGGTTCAGCCGCTCCACGGCATCGAAGCGGCCGTTCGCGGCGCGTTGGCATTCCGCCCAGTCGGTTTCGCCGGGCAGGTAGACGAGCGGCAGGGGCGACTGGTCGAGCAAGCGCTGGCGAACGGTGAGCAAGGCATCGCCGCAGGATTCGGTGTCGCCCTTGATCCCGCCCAGATGGACGACGAAATCGAGACGGCGCGCGGCCACGAAATCAAGCAGGCGGGTGGTGCCCGTCTCGGCAGCCGGCCACTGCGGCTGATCGGCAATCAAGGCGACGCGCACCATCTCGGCAGCCGGGCCGCGGGCGCGGTCAGCCAGCGCCTGGCTAGGCAGTGCCTGCAGCGCCATCAATATGCCCAGCGTGGCAATCCGCGCCGGGCCGCCAGGCGGCCGCGCATACGCAGCGGTTGGCCCGGATGTCCCCGATCGTTGCATGCGCTCGCGCACGAGCCGGATTGGCATCATGCGGTGGCTACTGCGCCCCTGGCGAGCGCCTGCAAGCGATAGAGCGCGTCGAGCGCGTCACGCGGGGTCAGGCTGTCCGGGTCCAGCTCGGCGACCGCGTCGAGCAGCGCAGCCTGCTGCGGCGAGATGGCGCTGGCCGGCGGCCCGCTGTCCCGCTCCGTGTAGTCGTCGTCATCGTCGTCCAGCGGCGACGGTGGTGCGGCAAACAGGTCGAGCTGGGGCGTGGGCGTGGCATCCGCCGATTGCTGCTCCAGCCACGCCAGATGCTTGCGCGCCGCGCGGATCACCGGCTGCGGCACACCTGCCAGCTGTGCGACCTGCAGGCCGTAGCTCTGGCTGGCAGGGCCATCCTGCACGGCGTGCAGGAACACGATGCCATCGCCATGCTCGACCGCCGACAAATGGACGTTGGCCGCCTGCGTGAATTCCTGCGGCAGTTGCGTCAGCTCGAAGTAATGCGTGGCGAACAGCGTATGGCTGCGGTTGTGCGCCAGCAGGTGGCGCGCGATCGCCCACGCCAGCGCGAGGCCGTCGAAGGTCGAAGTGCCGCGCCCGATCTCGTCCATCAGCACCAGGCTGGCCGGTGTGGCGTTGTGCAGGATGCCGGCGGCTTCGGTCATTTCCACCATGAAGGTGGAGCGCCCGCCCGCCAGGTCGTCGGCGGCGCCGATGCGCGTGAAGATGCGGTCGATCGGACCGATCACCGCGCGCCGTGCCGGCACGTAGGCGCCCACGCAGGCCAGCAGCACGATCAGCGCGGTCTGGCGCATGAAGGTCGACTTGCCGCCCATGTTCGGGCCGGTGATCAGCAGTAGTTTGCGCGCTTCGGTCAACTGGCAGTCGTTGGCGATGAACGGCACGGATTCCGCGGCGAGCTGGCCCTCCACCACCGGATGCCGGCCTTGCACGATGTCGATCACGTTTTCCTCGACGCGCTCGGGCTGGGTCCAGTCCAGCGTCTGCGCGCGCTCCGCCAGGGCGGCCAGCACGTCGAGCCGGGCCAGCGCGCCCGCCACGCGTTGCAACTCGCCGATATGAGGCAGCAACTGTTGCAGCAGCGCATCGTAGAGCAGCTTCTCCCGTGCCAGCGCGCGGTCCTGCGCCGACAGCGCCTTGTCTTCGAAGGCCTTGAGCTCGGGCGTGATGTAGCGCTCGGCGTTCTTCAGCGTCTGGCGGCGGCGATAGTCGTCGGGGACCTTGTCGGCCTGGCCGTTGGTCACTTCGATGTAGAAGCCATGCACGCGGTTGTACTCCACGCGCAGGTTGGCGATGCCGGTGCGGGTGCGCTCGCGCGCTTCCAGTTCCACCAGGAACTGGCCGCAGTTCTCGGAGATATCGCGCAGCTCGTCCAGCGTCGCATCGTAGCCGCGGGCGATCACGCCGCCATCGCGGATGACGGTGGCCGGTTCCGGCGCCACCGCGCTGACCAGCAGCGCATGGCATTCCCAGGGCACAGCCAGTTCGCTCACCGTCTGGTTCAGCAACGGCGCGGCATCGTCAGCGCGCAGGCAGGCCTGTACGTCGGGCAGCGCGGTCAGCGTATCGCGCAGCGAGGACAAATCGCGCGGACGCGCATTCATCAGGGCAAGGCGTGCGGTGATCCGTTCCACGTCGGACAGCCGGCGCAGCGCCGCGCGCAGCGCATCGGTGCCCTGGCCGAGCATGGCGCCGATAGCCTGCTGGCGTGCTTGCGGAATCGTGCTGTCGCGCAGCGGATGGTGCAGCCAGTGGCGCAGCAGGCGGCTGCCCATGGCGGTGGCGCAGGTGTCCAGCAGCGAGAACAGCGTCGGCGACTCGCCGCCGCGCAGCGTTTCGGTCAACTCCAGGTTACGCCGGGTGGCGGTGTCCAGTCCGACGCAGGCGGCGGGTGCCGGCTTCCTGGTCGAAATGCCATTCGGGCAGCCGGGTCCGCGCGCAGGCCAGGGCCGGCAATTCCATGCCGTCGGCAAACAGCAGTTCGGCCGGGCGAATCCGCTCCAGCTCGCGGCCCAGTTGCGACACCTCGCACTCCATCAGGCGCAGCTCGCCGCTGGCGAGGTTGAGCCAGGCCAGGCCGGTCTTGCTGACGCCGCGGCGCGTGGTTTGCTGATGCACCGCCATCAGGTAGGTATCGGCCTTGTCCGGCAGGAGCGCCGCGTCGGTCAGCGTGCCCGGCGTGACGATGCGCACCACCTTGCGCTCCACCGGCCCCTTGCTGGTGGCCGGGTCGCCGATCTGTTCGCAGATCGCCACCGATTCGCCCAGCTTGACCAGCCGCGCGAGGTACTGGTCCACCGAATGGAAGGGGATGCCCGCCATGCGGATCGGCACGCCGTTGGATGAGCCGCGTGATGTCAGCGTGATATCGAGCAGGCGCGAGGCCTTCTCGGCATCGTCGTGGAAGAGCTCGTAGAAGTCGCCCATCCGGTAGAACAGCAAGGTGTCCGGATGGTCGGCTTTCAGGCCAAGGTACTGCGCCATCATGGGCGTGTGCTTTTCCGCGGCACCGGCCTTCGGCTCGGTCTTGGCGGACTGTCGGGGTTCTACGGACATGCAATCCTCTCGGGCGGCTTTGGCGAAACCGCCTGTTTTCGGGTACTCCGGCGGCCTGCGGCCCTGGCGCGGCGTGCGCGGCAGGCGCCGTGGATGGGGCAGGCGCGGATAAAACGGGCATTTTACTGCGAGCCGGGCGCGGAAGGGGCAGGAAGAGGCGAGAAGGGACCGGGATGGGGGCGGGGAGGCATCGCCGGGCAGTCGGAGGCAGTCCAAGGGTCTTTACAAAAAAAATACACCATCGCCAGTCTCTTTACAGAATATTTGCGCCGTCCGGCCTTATATGGATTCCAGATAGCAGGCCTGGACGACAGGCGAAACAATTGAGACAAGGGAAGGTGTTCGACATGCTGAGAGTTCTGGTGCCCGTCAACGGCTCTGCGCACGCGCTGGATGCGGTGCGCCATGCTGCCTTCATGTTCCGGGACCGCTGCGTGTCCGAGGTGGTCCTGCTCAATGTCCAGCCGCCGCTGGAATCCGGCCGGGCGTCGGCCTTTCACTCGCTGGCCGCCTTGCGTAAGCTCGAAGAAGCAAGTGGTGAGGCGGCGCTACGCGATGCACGGAGCATTCTGGACGATGCCGGGGCCAGGTATGTCGCGCAGATCAAGGTGGGCGATGTGGCGCAGACCATCGCGCAGGTTGCGGCGGCGAACGACTGCGATGCCATCGTGATGGGCACCGCCGGGCGCACGGCGGTGGGCGCGCTGCTGGCGGGGAGGCTGACCAACAAGCTGTTGCGCATGTCGTGCGTGCCGGTGACGCTGGTCAGGTAGAGCGCGCCGTCACGCCACATTCATCGGCAGCAGCACCATTTGCTTTCCTTGTTGGTGTAGCCGCGCCTGCAGTTCGCCGGGTAGCGGGATGATCTCGCCCGCCGTGAAGGCCAGCCAAGTCACCATGTAGAACCTTGTCCACTTGCCGTTCGGCACTCGCGGCTCGGCCAGCAAGCCAGGAAGGCCTCCTCGGGCCCATGGCACGAGGACGAAAGCTCGTCGGCGCCCAGAGCCCAATCCATGCCAGCAGCGGCACCACGGCAATGGCATGGCGGGTTCCCGGTGCGAGTGGATCGAGCGGCTTGTCAGCCAGGCGCCTCCACCATTTCGACCATGCCGCCATGTTCGCCACCCGGGTCGCTATTGCGGCGCAGCGCACGGAGCGCGGCGTCGGTGCTTGCATACTCGCCTGCCAGCACGCGGAACTTGGAAGTCCCGTGGGAGTGATGCAGGCGGCAAGCAGGCCGACTCCCAAGAGTGGTCTTCGACGCCGCGCTTTTACGATCCCTGCCGCGGCCGCAGTGCGTCGATTACCTGCGCCAGCCGCGCGATCAGCCCGTCGATGGCGCCGGGAGGCACGCCGGCGTAGCCGAACACGAAGCCGTTGTACTGCGCCAGCGGCGTGCCGGGCAAGCGGTAGGTGCTAAGCGGCCGCACGATCAGTCCTTGCTCGCGCGCCGCGCGGCTGACCACGGTGTCGGCAAGAGGCAGTTCCAGGCGTGCCGACAGGTGCATGCCGCCGGCGCTGGCCGAGACCGTCACGCTGCCGCGCAGGTGCCGATCCAGTGCCGCTTCCAGGGCATCGCGGCGTTGCCCGTAGCGCTGGCGCATGCGGCGCAGGTGACGGGCGAACTGGCCACTGTCGATGAAATCAGCCAGTGCAATCTGCTCGGCCACATGGCCGCGCCGGGCGATTTCCCCCAGCGTGCCGGCGATGGATGCGGCCAGGTAGCGCGGCACCACCATGAAGCCCAGGCGCAGGGCCGGGAACATTGTCTTGCTGAACGTGCCCAGGTAGATAACGGGCGCGTCTTCGCTGAGCCCCTGCACCGCCGAGAGCGGCACGCCGCCGCGGCGGAACTCGCTGTCGTAGTCGTCCTCCACGATCCAGGCGCCGGCGGCGCGGGCGTCTTCGATCAGCCTGAGGCGGCGTTCCAGGCTGAGGATGGAGCCCAGCGGGTACTGGTGCGACGGCGTGATGTAGATCAGCCGCGGCGGCGCGTCGTGCCACTGTTCGGGCCGGGGCGCCAGCCCGTCCGCGTCGACGGCCACGGGTTCCAGCCGGAGGCCGGCGGACTGGAAGGCGGCCCGCGCGCCGCCGTAGCCGGGGTTCTCGATCCAGGCGGTGTCGCCGGGGTCGGCCAGCATGCGCGCGCACAGGTCAAGGCTGGTCTGGGTGACGTCGGTGATGAAGACCTGGTCCATCTCGCAGCGCACCCCGCGTGATACCTTCAGGTATTCGGCGATGGCATGGCGCAGTGCGGGCTGCCCTTCGATCCTGCCATAGCCAAGGTGTTGGGGCGCGAGCTGGCGCCACGCGCGCTCGACGCAGCGCCGCCACGCCGCCAGCGGAAACGCTTCGAGGTCCGGCACGCCGGGCACGAACGGCAGCAGGTCGTGCATGCGATCGCCATCGCGCCGCAGGCCTCGCACGCGGCGCGATAGTTCGGCGACGCGTTTGACCGCCCCCGCGCCATGGCCGGCTCTTACCAGACCTACGCGCGCGACCGTAGTGCCATGCCGTGTCGATACCACGAAGCCCTCCGCGGCGAGGCTCTCGTAGGCGTAGATCACAGAGTTGCGCGCCATCCCGAGTTCCGCCGCCAGCGTGCGCGTGGCGATCAGCTGGCTGCCCTGCGCAATCCTGCCGTCGAGGATGGCGCCGCGCAGGCATTCGTACAGCAGCCGTTGCTGGGTGAGCTTGCGCCCGTCGAGCTGGCGCGTGAAGGTAGAGACCAGCAAGCCGTAGTCCATGGTGTCGTTGCAAAAAGCCGTGGTTCTAAAAATGAGACTGCTCATGGGTCTACCCATGGTGCCACGAAAACCCTATCTTGGCTGCAACGCCGGACGCGGCATGTCGCCGCCAGGCAAAACCCACCATAGCCCAGGGAGCCACCATGAACCAGAAACCGATGCCGCCGAGCGAACGTACCCGCGTGCGGCGCGTTGCCGATCGCGGCCGCTACGATCGCGCCATCCTTCATGCGATCCTCGATGACGCCTATCTTTGTCACGTGGCTTTCGCGGACGATCGGGGCACCCATTGCATTCCCACCGCGTGCTGGCGCGAAGCGGAGCACCTCTACATCCATGGCTCGAATGGCAGCCGCATGCTGAAGCTGGCGGCCACGGGCAGCCAGGTCTGCGTGTGCGTGACCCATCTGGATGGGCTGGTGATGGCGCGCTCGGCATTTCATCACTCGATGAACTATCGCTCGGCGGTGATCTACGGCAGCTTCGAAGTGGTTGACGGCGCCGCCAAGGCAGCGGCCATGGACGCCTTCCTGGAGCGCATCGCGCCGGGCCGCTCGGCGCAGGCCAGGCCGGGTGACGTCAATGAGCTGGCGGCGACCACGGTGTTGCGGATCGGTCTGGACGAGGCGGCAGCCAAGATTCGCAGCGGAGGTCCCAAGGATGACGAGTCAGATCTTGCGCTGCCAGTGTGGGCCGGCGTGTTGCCGATGGCTTTGCAGGGGTTGCAGCCGGTGCCGGACGGCGTGCAGGGGAGTCTGCCGGAGTATGTGGCGCGTTGGGGAGATCTCACTGCAACTGCCTGACGTCGAAGGCAGTTTCATCCTCTGCGGGGGGGGGGAGGGGCGACCTGCCTTCTTGTCTTGCCAGGAAGGGAAGCGAAGAAGGCGCCCCGCGCGGCCAAGCACACCCTCACCGCTCGCTTCGCATCGCGTGAAGGGGCCCGCCGGCGGGCAGCCCATGGATGTGGGGCGCTTTGTTGCGTTGTGCTTTTACCGGGCCGGCTTGGCGTTGTCCACGGAGAACGGGGACAGCAGGCGCACCATCTGTGCGAAGGCCTTGGGGTTGCCGGCCAGGACTTCGCCTTGTTCGAGCTGGCGCGCTTCGCCCGAATAGTTGCCTACCAGGCCGCCCGCTTCGGTCACCAGCAGCATGCCGGCGGCCATGTCCCAGGGATGCAGGCCTTGTTCGAAGAAGCCATCGGTGCGGCCGCAGGCCACGTAGGCGAGATCGAGCGCGGCCGAGCCCGGGCGGCGCAAGCCGGCGCAGCTCTGCGTCATCAGCGCGAACAGTTCCATGTACTGGTCCAGGCCTTCCATGTCGCGGTAGGGGAAGCCGGTGCCGATCAGGCAGTCGGCCAGCTTGTCGCGGCGCGATACGCGGATGCGGCGGTTGTTCAGGAACGCGCCCGCGCCTTTGCTGGCGGTGAAGAGTTCGTCACGCGAAGGGTCGTAGATCACCGCTTGCGCCGGCACGCCCTTGTGCAGCTGGGCGATGGAAACCGCGTACTGGGGGAAGCCGTGGATAAAGTTGGTGGTGCCGTCGAGCGGGTCGATCATCCAGACGTATTCGCTGGTGGGTTCGCCCTCGCCCCAGGACGGGCCGGACTCTTCCGCTAGAATGGCGTGATCCGGGTAGGCCGTGCGGATGATCTCGATGATCGCGGCCTCGGCGGCGCGGTCGACTTCGGTGACGAAATCGTTGTGCTGCTTGCGGGAGACCTGAACCCGGTCGACGTCCATCGACGCGCGGTTGATGACGGAACCTGCCTTGCGGGCCGCCTTGACGGCGATATTTAGCATCGGATGCATGAATCTCTCCAGGCCGGCCAAGGGTGCGCGCCTGGCGCAAAAGGCCGGCGCGCCGCCCCCCGGGGCGGCTGACAACACAACGGATTGTAGAAGAACGGGCGCGTCGCCATCGCATAAAAACGGGCGGCGCACCGAAGATGAAGCCTGAATTGTATATGAACCCGCAGAACCAGACGAGCGCGGCCGCCAACGGCGCCCCCGCCGCAGCCGCCGATCCCCAGACCGGCCCGGCCCCTATTCCGCCCCCGGGTGCTTCTCCCGGCACCGGCCCGGATGCGGCCGGCGGCGTCCCCGCCGCGTTTGCCGCGGTGCGCTTCGTGCTGGTGGAAACCAGTCATCCGGGCAATGTCGGTGCGGTTGCGCGGGCCATGAAGACCATGGGCTTTGGCGCCGCGCCGGGCAGCCTGGTGCTGGTTTCGCCACGCGAGCCGGCGGTGCGCGAGCACCCGGATGCCATTGCCATGGCCAGTGGCGCCGACGATGTGCTGGCCGGCGCGGTGATCGTAGAGAGCATCGAGGTCGCGCTGGCCGGCACCGCTTACGCGGTGGCGCTCACCGCCCGCCAGCGCGAGTTCGGGCCGCCGCGGCTGCTCCCGCGCGACGCGGTGGCGCAGGCCGGTGCCCGTATCGCCGCCCAGCATGCCGCCGCCCCGGCCGCCGCCGGCGCCCACATTGCCTTCGTGTTCGGCAATGAGCGCTTCGGCCTGCCCAACGAAGTGGTGGATCGCTGCTCGGCGGTGACCCATATTCCCGCCAATCCGGCCTATACCTCGCTCAATCTGGCCCAGGCCGTGCAACTGGTGGCCTACGAGATGCGGCTGGCGCTGCTGGAGGTGAGGGCTACGCCGCTCGCCGAGATCGGCTATGCTGGCGAACCGGCCACGGCCGAGCAGATCGAGGCCATGTTCGGCCATCTGCAGGCCGGCCTGGAAGCGATTGGTTTTCTCGATCCGGCCAGCCCCAAGAAGCTGATGCCGCGCTTGCGCCGGCTGCTCGCGCGCACCGGGCTGGAGCGAGAGGAAGTCAATATCCTGCGGGGCATTGCCAAGCACATGCTGATGGCCACGCAAGGCGCCGGCGCACGGGCGCCAGTGAAACAGGAGAAGTAAGCAAGTGGCGGAGATTCCGGCCTACTACATGCGCGGCGGCACCAGCAAAGGCGTGTTCTTGCTGGCAGACGACCTGCCGACCGACCCGGCCGAGCGCGATGCCGTGCTGCTGCGCGTGATCGGCTCGCCCGACCCGTATGGCACGCATGCCGACGGCATGGGCGGCGCCACTTGCAGCACCAGCAAGGTTGCGCTGCTGCGTCCCTCGCAGCGCCCGGACTGCGACGTCGATTGCCTGTTCGGCGCGGTGGCCATCGGCGAGCGGCGGATCGACTGGTCCGGCCATGGCGGAGACCTGTCGGCGGCGGTGGGCCCGTTCGCGATCTGGCGGGGCTTTGTCCCGGCGCGCGACAGCATCACCACGGTCCGCATCTGGCAGCAGGGCATTGGCCAGGTGTTCCACGCCCACGTGCCTTGCCGCAATGGCCATCCGTTCGAGGACGGTGATTTCCGCGAAGACGGGGTGCCGTTTCCCGCAGCCGAAATCGTGCTCGATTACCTTGAGCCGGCCACCGCGCAGTTGCCGTTGTGTCCCACCGGCAACGTGGTGGACACGCTCGATGTGCCAGGCATGGGCCGCATCGAGGCGACGCTGGTGACGGCCGGCACTCCCACCGTGTTCGTGCGCGCTGCCGACCTGGGACTGGATGGCACAGAACGGCCCGAACGGATCGACTCGGACACCGGGCTGCTGACCGGGCTCGAGGCTATCCGCGCGAAGGGCGCGGTGGCCATGGGACTGGCGCCGGATGCGCAAACCGCCACGCGCGAGCGTCCCGCCACGCCCAGGATCGCATGGGTGGCACCGCCCGCAGGCTATCGCGCCAGCACCGGGGCTTCGCTGGCCGCGGCCCATATCGATGTGTTGCGCCGCAGCGCCGACCCTGCCTTTACCGGGGCCGACGCGATCGCGCTGGCGGCGGCTGCCAACCTGCCGGACTCGGTGGTGCATCGGGCCGCCGTGCGCAGCGGCAGCCAGACCCGCATCGGCCATGCGTCGGGCGTCCTTGCCGTGGGCGCCGTCACGGCAAGGCGCGATGGGGCCTGGGTGATGGAGCGCGCCGTGATGAGCCACAGCGCTCGCCGCCTGATGACTGGCCTGGTCCACGTGCCCGAGCGATGTTGATGGCGGCCGCCGTCCACCTCCACGCACCGCGGCCGATACCGCGGTACGGCAAAGGCGGACCGCGTCATCGCAATCCATGTCCATGGCGGCAGCAGGGTAGCAAATCTCTTACACTCCCTGATCCCGTTCCCACCGGCCAATGACCATGCCGGCGACGCGCGTCAGTCCTGCTGACCCAGGACGCGCGGCGCACGGCGTGGCAACACGACACGACCAAGATGTTCTCTCGTCTGAAGGAAGATATCGACGCCATCATGCGGCGCGATCCCGCCGCGCGCAGCCGTCTGGAGGTGCTGACCTGCTACCCCGGCTTTCATGCCGTGATGTTTCACCGCTTCGCCCATGCTTGCTGGAACGCGGGGTTTCACTGGCTCGGCCGGTGGATTTCCCACTGGGCCCGTTTTTTCACCGGGATCGAGATACACCCCGGCGCCAAGGTAGGGCGCCGCGTGTTCATCGATCACGGCATGGGCGTGGTGGTAGGCGAGACCGCCGAGATCGGCGACGACTGCACCATTTACCAGGGCGTGACCCTGGGCGGCACATCGCTCTACAAGGGCGTGAAGCGCCATCCCACGCTGGGCGCCAATGTGGTGGTGAGTGCCGGCGCCAAGGTGCTTGGCGGTTACACCATCGGCGACGGCGCGCGCATCGGCTCCAATGCCGTGGTGCTCAAGCCGGTGCCGCCGGGCGCCACCGCGGTTGGTATCCCGGCGCGCATCATCCTGCCGGATGCACCCACCGGGCAGCAGGGTGCCAAGCAGGAGTTCTCCGCTTACGGCATCACGCCGAACGCGGACGATCCGGTGTCGCTGGCGCTCAAGAGCCTGATCGACAATGCGGCCCAGCAGCACGAGCGCCTCGAGACGGTGATGGCTGCGCTGGACCGGCTCGGCGAGCACCTTGAGAACACGCCGAACGACCGCTTCGACGCGAGTGAGTTGCGCAAGCTGATGAAGTAGGGAGGCCGGGGCCGCCTGGGGGACGCCGGCCCCGGCGTCAGTCCACTTGCGGCAGTACGTGGAAGCCGTCCGCGTCGAGTTGCAGCACGGCGGCGCGTGGCCGCTTGCCGTCGAGGTCCCAGTCGGTCAACACCCAGCGCACGCCCTCCGGACTTTCATGGCGGGCGGGGCGGTGCGTGTGGCCATGCACCAGAACCGGTGCATGGCTGTCGCGCAACAGCGCCGCCACGGCTTGCGGCGTGGTGTCGCCGTAGTCGGGCGGGGCATCGCGGCGCGCCTGGTCGGCGCGGCCCGCCTCGCTATCGGCGCGCAGCCGCCGCGCCACGCGCAGGCGCAGCGTCAGCGGCAGCGACAGGAATGCGCGCTGGACCCACCGTTTGCGGGTCCAGCGGCGGAATTTCATGTAGCGTTCATCGTCGGTGCACAGCATGTCGCCGTGGCTGAGCACCACGCGCTGGCCGGCGCATTCGATCACGGTCGGATCGGGCAGCAAGGCGGCGCCGGCGGCGCGCGCAAAGCGCTGTCCCAGCAGGAAGTCGCGGTTGCCATGCATCAGGTACACCTGGACGCCTCGGCTGGCGAGCTGGCGAAGCATGGCGGCCACTTGCGCCGCAAAGGGGCTGTCGGCTTCCTCGTCGCCTACCCAGAATTCGAAGAAATCACCCAGGATAAACAGCGCGCGCGAGCCTTGCGCCGCGCGTTCGAGCACGCGCTCGAAGGACGCCAGCGTGCGCGGCATCTCCGCCGTGAGATGCAGGTCGGAAATGAACCACGCCGGCGCTGGCACCGCAAGGGCGCCGGCAGCCGGCGTGGATTGGGTCACAGTCATGCGCTTGGAGAGAGAGTCTGGCCTGACTTCGTGCCGCGACCCCGCCAAGGCGCGCGGTAGAGCGTGTCCTGGCGGGGGGGGGCAGTGACTTATTCGACCACCACGGCCTTTTCGATGATCACGTCTTCGAGCGGCACGTCCTGGTGGAAGCCGGCGCTGCCGGTGCGCACGCCCTTGATCGTCTCGACCACGTCGGTACCGTCGATCACCTTGCCGAACACGGCGTAGCCGAAGCCCTGCGGGGTCGGCGAGGTGAAGTTGAGGAAGTCATTGTCGACCGCGTTGATGAAGAACTGCGCGGTGGCCGAATGCGGTGCGTTGGTACGCGCCATGGCAACCGTGTAGCGATCGTTCTTGAGGCCGTTGCCGGCTTCGTTCTCGATCGGGGCATCGGTGGCCTTTTGCTTCATGCCGGGTTCGAAACCGCCGCCCTGGATCATGAAGTTCTTGATCACACGGTGGAAGATGGTGTTGTCGTAGTGGCCCTTGCGCACATAGGACAGGAAGTTTTCAACCGACTTGGGCGCCTTTTCGGCGTCGAGTTCGATGGTGATGACACCTTGGCTGGTGTGGAGTTCTACCTTGGACATTTGCTTTCCTTTGTACGGTGGTACGGTGTTATTTGACGACAGAGGCCGACTCGATCACGATCGGCGTGGCCGGGACATTACGCATCGGGCCATACGAGGTGGTGGGCGTGTTCTTCATCTTTTCGACGGTATCCATGCCTTCCACCACCTTGCCGAACACAGCGTAGCCGTTACCGTCCGGCTGCGGATAGTCGAGACTGGAATTATCCACCACATTGATGAAGAACTGGGCGGTGGCCGAGTTGGGATCGCTGGTGCGTGCCATGGCGACCGTGCCAGCCTTGTTCTTCAACCCGTTCTGGGCCTCCAGCGGAATCGGCGCGCGCGTGGGCTTCTGCTTCATGTCGCGGTCGAAGCCACCGCCTTGCACCATGAAACCGTTGATGACGCGATGGAAGATGGTGCCGCTATAGAAGCCGCTCTTGACGTATTCCATGAAGTTCGCGACCGTCTTGGGCGCGGCGTCCGGATAGACCTCCAGCGTGAACTTGCCGGCGCTGGTGACGAATTGCACCCGCTCGGCTTTCTGCTGCTGTGCCTGCGAGGCCAGGGGCGAGAGCGCCAGGGCACCGGCGACCATGCCGGCAAGGACGAGGCGACGCGAAAAGATCATGCTTGACTCCGTGGATCTGGAAAACGATAAGACCGGGGCCTGGCTGCGGCCCCGCCTGCCGGGCAAGGCATTACCGGGCGGGTGCGGCCGCCGGCTCGCTGGCCGCGGCGCTTGCCTTGCGCGTGGTGCCCGCGGGAGGCTGGATGGCCGCCGCGGGTTGCGATAGCTTGAGGCCCGAGGCCGCAGCCGCGTCCTTGGGATTGCGGCGGAGTGCTTCCCGGTAGGCATTCTCGGCCAGGCGGCGGTAGACATCGCCCAGATTGGTGTAGCCCACCGCGAAATCGGGTTTGGCATCGAGAGCGAGCAGCAGTTCCGCCTCGGCGCGCTTGAGATCCCCGCGCTTGGCGTACAGCAGGGCCAGGTTGTTGTGCGGCTCGGGCAGTTCCGGGAAATCCTGTGCCATGGAAGACAACGCCGCGATGGCCTCGTCCTCGCGTCCGGCCTGGGCCAGGGCCCAGGCACGCTCGAAGCGCGCCTGCGCATTGCGCGGGTTGGTGGCCAGCACGCGGTCGAAGCGATCGATGGCCTCGCCATATTTCTTCTGCGCCGCCGCCTTCTCCGCCTCGGCCATGCCCGGATCGGCAGAGCGCACGCCGCCGGGCGGGACGGCCGGCACGGCAAGCGATACGGGCCCGGCCTGCGCGCGCACGGGGCCCGCCATGACAAGCATGCCTGCCAGGCTGGCCGCCAGGGTTAACGAGGCGGCCGCAATGCGCCGGCGCAGGGGCGGGGATGAAGCGGTTGCTATGGTGGGCAGGAACAGGCTCATGTATGGCGGTCCGTTATACTCCGCGGCATTCTAGCAAAAGCCCGGCCATGCCGGCCCGGGTATCGGGGCGTTCCCTTTGCCACGCGGGCTTGCCGTGGTGCGCCGCAAGGCGGGCGCGGGGCCACCCTGGTCGGTCGCTTCCGGTAAGATATGGGTCGCGCCTGGTTTTGCGCAGGCGCAAGTTGCCGGTCTCGCGAAGGCGCGACAATGGCGCATCTGGTGTCTTGCAAGTGCTGTCCCGCCGTATCGTTGCAGTGTTGTCCCGCTGTGCCGTTGTCCCTCTCGTCCCGCATCGTTGCGCGAGGATTGCCCGCAGTCGGTTATGGGCAACTTCGGGGCAACGCGGGGGCAGCCCCGGGGGCAGGGCAGCAGAATGCGGGCGGCCGGTTCAGTTCCAGCCAGTGCCAGTTTGTGCCCGGTCATGCCRCCGGCAGGATTCCTCATCCTTTCACCTCGTTTCATGCATCCTCTGAATATCTACAACACGCTCGCGCGTGAAAAACAGCCTTTCGTGCCAATCGAACCCGGCCGTGTACGCATGTATGTCTGCGGCATGACGGTGTACGACTATTGTCACGTTGGCCATGCGCGCGTGATGGTGGTATTCGACATGGTGCAGCGCTGGCTGCGCACGGCCGGCTACCAGGTGACCTACGTGCAGAACATCACCGACATCGATGACAAGATCATTCGCCGCGCCGCGGAGAATGGCGAGACCATTGGCGCGCTGACCGACCGCTTCATCCGCTACATGCACGAGGATGCCGACGCGCTCGGCATCCAGCGCCCGGACCATGAGCCGCGCGCGACCGACTACGTGCCGCAGATGCTCGATATCATCGGCAAGCTGGAGGCCCGCGGCCTGGCTTATCAGGCCAGCGATGGCGATGTGAACTATGCGGTGCGCAAATTCCCCAATTACGGGCGCCTGTCGGGCAAATCGCTGGAAGACCTGCGCGCCGGCGAGCGCGTGGCCACCAACGAAGCCAAGCACGATCCGCTCGACTTTGTGCTGTGGAAGCCCGCGAAGGAAAGCGAGCCCGCCGAAAGCAAGTGGGACTCGAAATGGGGCGCCGGCCGTCCGGGCTGGCACATCGAATGCTCGGCGATGAGTTGCGCGCTGCTGGGCGAGCATTTCGATATCCACGGCGGCGGCGCCGACCTGCAGTTCCCGCACCACGAGAACGAGATCGCGCAGTCCGAAGGGGCCAGCGGCAAGACCTTCGTCAACTTGTGGATGCACAACGGCTTCGTGCGAATCAATGACGAGAAGATGTCGAAATCGCTCGGCAACTTCTTCACCATCCGCGACGTACTCAAGGAGTACGACGCCGAGGTGGTGCGCTTCTTCATCTTGCGCGCGCATTACCGCAGCCCGCTGCACTACAGCAATGACCACCTGGAGGACGCTCGTCATTCCCTGACGCGCCTTTACACGGCACTCAAGGACGTGCAGCCCGATGACCAGCCCCTGGACTGGGAAGAGGCGCATGCGCGGCGTTTTATCGACGCGATGGGCGACGAC
The DNA here is from genome assembly GCF_056397325.1 of Cupriavidus sp. 05N39. Classification (NCBI taxonomy): domain Bacteria; kingdom Pseudomonadati; phylum Pseudomonadota; class Betaproteobacteria; order Burkholderiales; family Burkholderiaceae; genus Cupriavidus; species Cupriavidus sp. 05N39. The sequence goes on along the minus strand of NZ_JBFTNE010000062.1, from coordinate 23,738 downwards.
TTCAACACGCCGATCGCCATGGCCGTGCTGTTCGACCTCGCCGGTGAAGTCAACCGCACCGGCTCGCGGGCGATGGCGCGCCAGCTCAAGGGCCTGGGTGCCACGCTGGGCTTGCTGGAGCGCGGCGCGCACGCGTTCCTGCAAGGCGGCAAGACAGCCGATGGCCTGCAGCCGGAGCAGATCGAAACCCTGATCGGTGCGCGCAAGCAAGCCAAGGCGGAGCGCAACTTCGCCGAAGCCGACCGCATCCGTGCCGAACTGCTGGCCGGCGGCGTGATCCTTGAAGACAAGCCGGGCGGTGCCACCGAGTGGAGGCGCGCTTGAACGCTGCCGTGCGCAAGACGGCGACGCCTGCGGCGCCGTCCAAGACTGCTGCGGCCAGCAAGGCCAGGCCTGCGGCGAAGCCGCCGGTGCCGCTCAAGTCGCCCAAGGCAAGCACGGTGGCGAAGGCCGCCAAGCCGCTGAAGAGCGGTGTCAAGGTGGCCAGCAAGGCCCCGGTCAAATCGTCCGGGCCGGTGGTCCGGGCGGACGGCAAGGCGGTGCTGAAGACCGCGGCACGCACGCCCAGGGCGCCCGTGCTGCCGGAAGCCGCGGCAATCCCACTGCCGGTCGAGACGGTGGTGGGCGCGGTGCGTCCCGCCTACTGGGACGAGGCCTGCGCCGACCTGATGAAGCGCGACCGCATCCTGCGCAAGATGATCCCCACCTACGGTCCGGCGCACCTGATCTCGCGCGGCGATCCCTTTATCACGCTGGCCCGCTCCGTCGTTGGGCAGCAGATCTCGGTGAAGGCCGCGCAAACGGTGTGGGAGCGTCTGGCGGCACTCTGTCCCAAGCTCACGCCGGCACAGATGCTAAAGGCCGGGCACGACAACCTGGCCGCTTGCGGCCTGTCGCGCCGCAAGGCTGAGTACATCGTCGACCTTGCCGAGCATTTCAAGGCGGGACGCGTGCATGTCGACAGCTGGACGGAGATGGACGACGAAGCCGTCATCGCCGAATTGACGCAGATCCGCGGCATCGGCCGCTGGACCGCCGAAATGTTCCTGATGTTCAACCTGATGCGGCCCAATGTACTGCCGCTTGACGACGTCGGCCTGATCAACGCCATTTCGGCGAACTATTTCAGCGGTGAACCCGTTACCCGCAGCGAAGCGCGCGAGGTGGCGGCCAATTGGGAGCCGTGGCGAACCGTCGCCACCTGGTACATGTGGCGCAGTCTTGACCCTCTGCCGGTGACGTATTAGCCTGACAGGCAGCAGAAAGACAGCAGAATTTGCATGGAAGTGCGCGAGGCTGCATCCGCAGACTTGCGGTTTAGTGGGTGAATTCCGGTAGAATGCGCCCCTTCACAGACAGGTACGCGAGTCTCATGAAAACCACCTTCCTGGATTTTGAGCAGCCAATTGCCGAACTCGAGGCAAAGATCGAAGAACTGCGGTTTGTGCAGGACGATTCGGCTGTCGATATCTCCGAAGAGATTTCGCGGCTGGCCGGCAAGAGCCAGCAGCTTACCAAGGACATCTACGCCAACCTGACCCCATGGCAGGTGGCACAGATCGCCCGGCATCCGCAACGTCCGTACACGCTGGACTATGTGCGGGAGATCTTCACCGACTTCCACGAACTGCAYGGCGACCGCAGCTTTGCCGACGATCTCTCCATCGTGGGCGGCCTGGCCCGCTTCAACGGGCAGGCGTGCATGGTGATCGGTCACCAGAAGGGGCGCGACACCAAAGAGCGCGCGATGCGCAACTTTGGCATGCCCAAGCCCGAGGGCTACCGCAAGGCCAAGCGCCTGATGGAGTTGGCCGACAAGTTCGGCCTGCCGATCTTCACCTTCGTTGACACGCCGGGTGCATTCCCCGGCATCGACGCGGAAGAGCGTGGCCAGTCCGAAGCCATCGGTCACAATCTCTACGTGATGGCCGGCCTCAAGGTGCCCCTGATCGCCACCATCATCGGCGAAGGCGGCTCCGGCGGCGCGCTGGCGATTGCCGTGGGTGACGTGGTGCAGATGCTGCAGTTTGCCACCTACGCCGTGATCTCGCCGGAAGGCTGCGCTTCCATCCTGTGGAAGACCGCCGAGAAGGCACCCGAAGCTGCCGAAGCCCTCGGCCTGACCGCGCACCGCCTCAAGGCGCTTAGCCTGATCGACAAGATCGTCAGCGAGCCGCTGGGCGGCGCGCACCGCGACGTCAAGGGCATGGCCGCCATGCTCAAGCGTTCGCTGGCGGATTCGCTGCGCCAGTTCCAGGGCATGAGCGTGAAGGAGTTGCAGGCGCGTCGCAACGAGCGTCTGCTGTCCTATGGCAAGTTCAAGGAAACCGGCGCACCGGGCTGACCCGTCCGCCGGCTTGACCGACAAGGTCGCACAGGCACTTCAGGCCGGTGCGGCCTTTGTTGTTTCTGGCCATGGCGCACGGGCAGGCACGGTGGCGGTGGCGCTCTCCGGCGGACGCGATTCGGTAGCGCTGCTGCACGCGTTGCGTGCGGCGGTGGCGTCGTCGTCGCTGCCGCTGCGCGTGGTGGGGCTGCATGTGCACCACGGGCTGCAGGCGCAGGCCGACGAGTGGGACGTTTTCTGCGCGTCGCTGTGCCGCGACTGGCAACTGCCGTTCTACAGCCGCCGCGTCGCGGTGAGCCAGCAGCACGGCGAAGGGCTCGAGGCGGCCGCGCGCCGCGCGCGCTACGCAGCGCTGGAGGCCATGTGCGATGAGGCCGGGGCGGAACTGCTGCTGTTCGCGCATCACCTGGATGACCAGGTCGAGACCGTGTTGTTGCGCCTGTTTCGCGGCAGCGGGCTGGCCGGGCTGGGCGGCATGCCGCGCCTGCGCCGGCTCGGGCCGCGGCAGCAGATTGTGCTGCTGCGGCCCTGGCTTGACGTGGCGCGTGACGACATCGATGCCTACTGTGCCGCCCATGCGCTCGCATGGATCGACGATCCCTCCAACGACGACCCCCGTTTCGCCCGCAACGCGCTGAGAGGGCAGATGCCCGCGCTGGTCGCGGCGTTTCCCGCCTTGCGCGCCAACGTGGCACAGGCCGCCGCCCACCTGGCGCAGGCCGGCGAATTGCTGGATGGGCTCGCCATGCAGCTGATGGCCGGGCTGGTGCGCCCGCCGCGCGATGCCGGCACCATCGCGGAACTCGATCTCGCGGGCCTGCGCGCGCTTTCGTCCGCGCAGGCCGACACTGTGCTGCGCCTGTGGTTGCGCGACCTCGGCACGCAGGCCCCTTCCACCGCGCGCTTGTCCGCCATGCGCGCGCAATTGATCGAGCACGAAGGCGGGGAGCCAGCCATCCATCACGAGGCGCTGGTGCTGCATCGTTTCCAGGGGCGCGTGCTGGCCCGGAACGCCGGGCCAGCGATCGCTTCGGGCGATCTCGCGCTAGCCTGGCAGGGCGAGGCAAGCCTGGCGGTGCCGGCCTGGCATGGCGAACTGCGCTTTACGCGCGACGACACCTATGGCTTGCCCGAAGCCGCGTTGCGGCAGCCCCTGCGGCTCGCGGCACGGCAGGGCGGCGAACGCATCGTGCTGCGCCCGGGCGGCCCGGCGCGCGCACTCAAGCAGGCCTATCAGGAGGCCGGCGTGCCGATGGCGCGGCGCGCGCGGCTCCCCCTGCTGTGGGCGGGTGGTCAACTCGTGTTCGCGGCCGGGCTGGGCATGCACCGGCGCTGGCCGGCTGCACCCGCATCGCCACGCTGGCGCATCGAATGGGTGGAGTGGACGAGGGCGTAACCGCGCCCTGAACAGGCGGTGCAAGCGGACGCCAGATCGCATCGATACCGCGCGCAAAATAGGCGCGCGAGCCGTGCGCGCCACTTCCGCCGGGCGCGTGTCATCATGCGATGCCTTGCTTCACGCCGCCTCTTCGTGTATTTTCAGAGGTTTTGCACAATCGCTGGCGTCGACAAATAGATGGCTCTCATCGTTCACAAATACGGCGGCACTTCGATGGGTTCTCCGGAACGCATCAAGAATGTCGCCAAGCGCGTTGCCAAATGGCATCGTGCTGGTCACCGCGTAGTCGTGGTGCCTTCGGCCATGTCCGGCGAAACCAATCGCCTGCTTGGTCTTGCCAAGGAAATTTCGGCGCAGCCGAGCCCGCGTGAGCTGGATATGCTGGCCGCGACCGGCGAGCAGGCCAGTTCGGCCTTGCTGGCCATCGCGCTGCAAGGCGAGGGCGTCGGCGCGATCAGCTACACCGGCTGGCAAGTGCCGGTGAAGACCGACTCGTCCCACACCAAGGCCCGCATCGAATCGATCGACGACGAGCGCATCCTGGCCGATCTCGACGCCGGGCGCGTGGTCGTCATCACGGGTTTCCAGGGCATCGATGGGTACGGCAATATCACCACGCTCGGCCGTGGTGGTTCGGATACCTCGGCAGTGGCCATCGCCGCCGCCATCGAGGCTGACGAATGCCTGATCTACACCGACGTGGACGGCGTCTACACCACCGATCCGCGCGTGGTCGAGGACGCCCGCCGCCTGGACCAGATCACCTTCGAGGAAATGCTGGAAATGGCCAGCCTGGGTTCCAAGGTGCTGCAGATCCGTTCGGTGGAGTTCGCCGGCAAGTACCGCGTGAAGACCCGCGTGCTGTCGTCGCTGACCGACCCCCTGATGCCCCTCGAGCAAGAAATGCACTCGGGCACGCTGATCACTTTTGAGGAAGAGTCTGAAATGGAAGCAGCCGTCATCTCCGGCATTGCCTTTGCCCGTGACGAGGCGAAGATCACCGTCCTGGGCGTGCCCGACAAGCCCGGCATCGCGTACCAGATCCTGGGCCCCGTGGCCGACGCCAACATCGACGTCGACATGATCATCCAGAACCAGTCCGTCGACGGCAAGACCGACTTCACCTTCACCGTGCCGCGCGRCGAATACCAGCGCGCGCTGGCTATCCTGAACGATGGCGTGAAGGCGCATATCGGCGCTGCCAGCGTCTCCGGCGACCCCAAGGTGTCGAAGGTCTCGGTGGTCGGCGTGGGCATGCGCTCGCACGTTGGCATCGCCAGCAAGATGTTCCGCACGCTGTCGGAAGAAGGCATCAACATCCAGATGATCTCCACTTCGGAAATCAAGATCTCGGTGCTGATCGACGAGAAGTACATGGAGCTCGCGGTGCGCGCGCTGCATAAGGTGTTCGAGCTGGATCAGGCGTGATTCATGTTGGACAGGCCGCGTGCGGCTTGTCCAACCGCAGGTCCAACTATCGGTTCTGAGATTTTTTTGAATTAGTTATCGAGTCATCGTTGACCAATTGAAATCTGACCGATAGAATACGCGCTTCGTTGTGTGGCCTCCCTCACACAACGGCAGGTTTGGGAGACGTGGCCGAGAGGTCGAAGGCACTCCCCTGCTAAGGGAGCATCCGGGCCAAAACCTGGATCGAGGGTTCGAATCCCTCCGTCTCCGCCAGCAATGGCGGCAGAACCCCGGAAGATCGCGGTCTTCCGGGGTTTTGTTTTTTGTGGCCCCGATTTCACTGCTGTCCCCGCGTGTGTACCTGACACAGACAGAGCGGGAACCAGCATGTACCTCACCCCGCCGAGACGGCATCTGCTACCTGCGCAAGCGCGTGCCGATGGACCTCGTTGCCGTCCATGGCAAGCGAGAGATTCTGCGCAGCCTCAGCGTCAGATCCTCGCCGCGATCGCGCAGTGCCGGGGCACCGAGCCGGTCAAGTATCGGGTTCCCCGGCTGGGACGGTTCACGGGCGCACGTTGAATAGGTTGTGCCAGCCTCGCGCGTTCGACATCGTCGTTCCTGACAGCATCTGCGGTCTCCTGCTGGCCGATCGGATCTCGCCGTTCGTTGCAACGAACGCGCTGAGCGTGTGCGGCACGCCGACATGCCCAGGTCCGTCCGGACCTACTTCGTCGCCCGTTCGCGTAGCAGCAGCGTCTGGATCGCGATGCCGATCGTCCCCATCTCGTCATAGAGGCGTGACATCGTGACACCAGTTCCGCTGCCATGCACCTCTGTACCGGACAAAAGCCCGATCCATTCCCCGACGGGCTCACGATGCAGATGCAGGCTAAGGTCAGCATTGGCGAACAGATAGCGACTCGCCGGAAGCACCCAGCTCAGCCCATTGCCGAAATCGGACGCGGCGGCAGCACGCATGGCGGGAGATGTCGGCGCTCCCTGCACGATCGGCACCGTGAGCCTGAACCAGGCAGCGCTGGGGCCGGCTTGCGAAGGGTCGCCTTGTGCGACGCGTGTCTCCATGGCCGATTGATAGAAGGACGTTCCGTCGGGCAAGCCTGGGATGCGCACGCTGTCATTGCAGTTTGCCGGCAACGGTTCAAGCCGCGTGGGCGACCAGCCGGCAGGCAGGTCACCAGGCAGCGTCAATTGCGCGCCACGCAGCATCAGGGCATGTCCGCGGGCAACCAGAAGGTCTCCGGCAAGCAGGTCGATAGTGATACGCGATGTGGCTCGCGACGACTGGAGGTTACATCTCGTTGTCAGCGGGGTAATCGGAACTGGCTTGATCAGTTCGACACTCAAGCGCGCGAGGCGCCAGCCAGGCTCCGTAACTGCGCTTTCGGCCGCATGCGCCAACAACGCGCATGGCGCCCCGCCGTGCTGGGAACGCGCGTCCCATGGACCGCGTGAGAGCTCTGTCGGCAACCATGTATCGCCTTGTCGTTCGTAGACAGCCGATGAACTGTCACTGAATGCCGGGATCGCTTGCGTCATGGTGTGCTCCAAATCGAATCGTGGGCGGCCGTGGCTGCCCAGCTGTAAATTGGATGGCCCGGCGCACGCCGAGGCCGGTCTTTTCGTAGAGAATCCTGGCGCCGTTTCCCGTCTTGAAGGCTATCAAGGGCGGGGAGATCATTCAGCGTGCAAAGTCGTTCCGCGTGAGTTGGTAGTCGCCATTAGCGAGCCGGAGGCACGATCAGGAGCGTTGAAGTTCCGTGTGCCAGGACGCGGCCATCGGTGGCCAGGACCCGCGCCTCGGAGGTGACGATTTGGCGCCCCTGGCTGACAACCTTCGCTTCGGCGCGAACACGGCCGGTATCTGGCCTGATCGGCCGCGAGAAGTTGCCCTTGGTTTCGACGGTGGTGTAGCTGGTCCCCGCAGGCAGCAAGGAATGGGCAGCGCAGGCGGCCACACTGTCGATCAGGGTCAGCGCCCAGCCGCCATGCACCGTGCCCATCGGATTCAGCAAGTGCGGCGCGGGTTCGCCCTCGAAAGCAGCAAAGCCGTCGCCGACTTCAACGAGCCAGAAGTCCAGCGCCTGCGAGATCGGCGCCTGCGGCAGTTGGCCGTCAATGATTGCCTGAAGCAACACTCTGCCACTCATTCCGGCGATGTCTTCCAGGTCGGCCACGCCAAAGCGATAGTTTTTCATGTCTCTGTTTGTTATTGAAATTATATGTAGATGCAATAAATGCAGATGCATATAATAGAAACATGAACAGGAAAACACAAGCACCAAGAACATTGCGCGCGGACGCCGCCGATGCGCTGGAGTCGGATCTTGGCTGGCTCTCGCGCTTGGTGGCGCGGCGCATTACTAGCAAGCTGGATGCAGCATTGCTGCCATCTGGCTTGTCCAATACCCAATTTGGGCTGATGTGCCTGATCGCATCCGCGCCGGATGACACRCTGGGGGCGCTTGCGCTGCACGCCGGACTGAATCAATCCACCATGTCCCGAAACGTGGATCAACTCGCCGGGGCCGGCTTGGTGGAAGTCGTGAGCGCAGAGAGTGACCGCCGGCGACGCGCAGTCTGGCTGACCGAGGAGGGGGCTTTTCGCCTCCAGCGGGCCCTTGCGTTTTGGTCGCTGGCGAACCGCGAACTGTCTGCGAGTCTGGGGCCGGACCTGCTTGGCCTGCTCGGCAAGGCGGCAGACAAGCTAGGCGAGTAGGTCGCGCTGGCAAGATGGGGGCGCACAGGCGATCGCCGAAGCCGGCGATCGCCTGATCGAGCAGATATTCCTCCGGGCGGCCACAAGATAGCGGCTCAAGTAAAGCGGTCGCTCAGCACCTGTGCCGTCAGTTCCCGGCCTTTCCAGAACATGTGATGGATGCGCTCGGCGTACTTGTGCAGCGTATCCGGGTCAACGTCATCGAAGGTCATTACCACGGATGGCCGCGTCCCATCGCCAGGCACCTGCTCTATGACATCGCAGGGTGGTAGACCGTACTTTTCGAGAAGCGCGCGGACTTCGTCGTCAGCGGTGCCGGGTTCGATATTCGTCAGCAGTAGACGTGACATGATTACCTCTTGCTTCGATACAACGGGCAATGTCCACTATGTGCCGTTGGCTGGGTTAGCCTGATATCTGGCAACTGCCAAATCCAGGGTGATGAACATCCGGTCACGGCCGAGCGTCTCTCCCAGCGGGGAGCGTCGAACCATCGCCAGCACGTCGGGATTCATGCCGACCAGCCAGAGCAGGACACCGTCTTCCTCACGCAGTTCTTTCTCCGCATCGATCAGCATATGGAGCGCGGTGTACTCGAGGTCCGAAACGCCTGCCAGGTCCAGGGCCAAAATCTTCGGCCTGACCTTGGCAACCAGAGGCCTCAACTTATGCCCGATGCGCCGCGCATTCGCAAAGTAGACTCTTCCTTCCGGCCTCAGCATCAGCAAGCCGGGGATGGCCTCGTCTTGCGGATGTTCATCCGACCGCGGGCGGATCACATTGGTGTCGGGCTTGCGGACGAGCACGTAGACGGGTGGGTCTGATGTCTGGTACGCCAGGGCTAGCAGCGACACGATGATGGCGATGACGATCCCCTGCAGCGTGCCAAGAGCAACAACGCCGGCCATCGCAATCAGCGCCCAACTGAACTCGGTGCGCCGTATGCTCAGAATCGCGCGAAATTCGGCGGGCTTGATCAGGGTCACGGAGTACACGATGACCACTGCGGCCAGTGTGGCCTCCGGCATCAGTCCCACTACTGGTGCGAGCACCAGCATGGTCCCGAGCGACGCCAGGGCGGTCACCAGTCCGGCCAGTTGCGAGCGTGCGCCAGAAATGCGGTTGACGGCGGTTTGCGTGGTGCCCCCGCCGGCTGCCATGGCACCGAGGAAGGCGCCGCCCAGGTTTGCGAGTCCCGTGGCCAGCAGTTCGCGATTTGCCGCTGGCGGCGGCTCCCCGCTTTGCGCGAATGCGCGCCCGGCGGCAATGCTCTCGGTAAAACTCATCAGCGCGACGCCAAGCGCCCCAGGCCATAGCCGCTGCATCATATCCACATCGGGCAGGGTCACGGGCGGAAGGCCGGTCGGGACTTTGCCGACGATGGCCACGCCGTAGTCCGGGAGGTTCAGCAGCGTCACGCCGGCGATGCCTGCGGCCACGGCAATCAAAGGCGCGGRCAAGCGCGGCAGCCAATGCTCCATGGACAACAGGATGCCGACCATGGCGATACCCACAGCCGCAGTCGCCAACGACGCGTGCGGAATGCCTTGCGCGATGGCCAGGAGATTATGGAAGATCGATCCCTTCTGAATATGCATGCCGAGCAGCTTCGGAATCTGGTCCACCATGATGACGAGGCCGATCCCCGCCTTGAAGCCAACGAGCACGGGTTCGGAGATGAAGTCGGCGACAAAGCCCAGGCGGAGCAGCCAGGCGGCGAGGAGCATGGCGCCGACCAGGAACGTTAGCGTTGCCGAAGCCGTGATCAGGGTTGCCGGGTCGGGGTGCGGGCCCAGGCTGCCGAATGCCGCCGCAACCAGGATCGCGAGCGTTGTCGTCGTGCTGACGCTGAGCGTGCGCGAACTGCCGAGCAGGGCGTAGATCAGCATGGGCGCGAAGGCGGTATAKAGCCCCACCTGAACGGGCAGGCCGGCAATGGTGGCATAGGCGAGCGCCTTGGGGATGACTACCGCCGCAACCGTGAGTCCGGCAATCATGTCCGGTGCAACCCACTCCTTCCGATAGCCTTGCAGCGACCAGCGCATATGGCTGACGTGGATGTCGCGGCGCCCGTCTGGCGCTTCCTGCTGCATGGCTGCCTCCCTCCCGGTTTCGGTTCTGATGAGGGAACCTAGAATTTCTCGGGAACGCGCTTGTACGGGTAGTCCGGCTCCACGTAGCCTTCCGGCTTTTGCCGCGCGGGCAGCGACACCTCCTTGCGCGGCATGGCTTCATAGGGAATCTTGTGGAGTATGTCGCTGATGATGTTGAGGCGGGCGCGCTCCTTGACATCGGAATTGGCCAGGTACCATGGGGCGATTGCGGTGTCGGTAGCCCGGAACATGGCGTCACGGGCGCGAGAGTAGTCATACCAGCGGCTGTAGGACTTCAGGTCCATGTCGGACAGCTTCCACAGCTTGCGTCCGTCGTGGATGCGCGCTTCCAGCCTGCGAGTCTGTTCCTCCTGGCTGACTTCCAGCCAGTACTTGAACAACATCACTCCAGAGTGGACGATGGCCTGCTCGACCAACGGAACGGCCCTGAAAAAGCTCTCCACCTGTTCCTCGGTACAGAACCCCATGACGCGCTCCACGCCCGCCCGGTTGTACCAGCTACGATCGAAGATCACCACTTCTCCCGCGGCCGGCAGGTGGGGCAGGTAGCGTTGCACGTACATCTGACTCTTCTCGCGTTCCGTGGGTGCCGGTAATGCCACCACGCGGAACACGCGCGGGCTCACACGCTCGGTCAGGGCCTTGATGGTTCCCCCTTTGCCAGCGCCGTCGCGGCCTTCAAAAATGATGCAGATCTTGGCGCCCGACTGAACCACCCATTCCTGGAGCCTGACCAGCTCTACATGCAAGGGGAGCAGGGCCTTTCTGTATTTCTTATATGACAAAGGCTCTCTCTGATCACCGTGCTCAGGCTTTTCGCGCCTGGTTTTTTCCTTCTCCTTTGGCATGGTCGTCTCCTTCCGGTGTGTGCGGATCCTTGCATGAGGAGCCATTTACAGTTTCGTCGTCCATGCGGAGAGAGTCAAATCACCGGCCATTACATGGACGACGCAGTGCACCCATGGAGCAAACCATGGCAAGGCAAACCGGCGGACGGCTTGAAGCGTGAGCAGGCTCCCAAAATGCACCGCGAATAGCCCCGGGCTGCCTTGCCGCTACCGCGCATCCACGGCCGTCGTCCTTGAAATCACACGCTGCGCTGCCGTGCGTCAGCACTCGGGCATGCGGGGGATGAAACGTTCACGTTCGACGACGCCGCCTCTGGCAAGAATGGCCGTACCCTCCGGGATCTCCTCCCATGCGCCAGCGAGGTCGACCACGGGTTCCGAAAGCACCAGGATGGCATCGTCGCCCGCTTCGGCAATGTGCGAATTCTCAGGATAGAGTTCGCGTAAATGACGAACGCATGTACTGTGGAAGAGCGAGCGCGAATCCGCTTCGCTGGAGTAGCGCGCTGCGACGATCTGTTCTCCGTCGCTCGCACAGACCGTCATGTTCAGCGGGTACTCGACGCCATGGCGGTGGCCAACGTTCTCGATCAGGCCCACCATCTGTTCCAGCGCCGCGCGCGGATCGCGTTCAAGCCCGAACGTGAGGGCGAGAAAGAACATGACTTCCGAGTCGGTGGAACCTTCGATCCAGCGGAACAACTCAGGCGCAATGGCCATCATCAGCTCCCGCCTGACCGTCGGATAGTCCCGTATCAGTCCATTGTGGGCAAACAGCCAGCGACCATAGCGAAAGGGGTGGCAGTTGGTTTCCTGCGCCGGCGTGTCGGTCGCCGCACGGATATGCGCAACAAACAACGAGGCCCGGATAGCGCGGGCCGCCTCGCGCAGGTTTGTGTCATTCCACGCGGGATGCACGCAGCGATAGCGGAACGGAACTTCCGAGTGGTGGCCATACCAGCCCATCCCGAACCCGTCCCCGTTAGTCGTGGTGTGCCCGAGCCGTGAGCGCAGGCTCTGGTCGATCAAGGAATGCTCGGCCCGGAACAGCACGGTCTCGAGTTGGATCGGATTGCCCGAGTACGCCAGCCACCGACACATGATGCCTCTCCTCAACGCGTTTCCATGCGGAAGCACTTCTGCCAGGCGGCCGATCGCTCGTCCTGCGCCCGCCAGATCGCTATTTGAAGTTTTAGGACAGTGCGGCGTCTCAGGCAATGAGGCAAGCGGCAATTCCCGAAACCGCGGCGTCGCGAGAGGATATATGGCGTGCAACGCGCATCGGCGCTCTGCATTGAAGTGGCGCATGTGCCATTTGCGCCAATCTTTCCAGGTGGCCGGGATCAAAGCCATGCTGGCGGGACGCCAACGCGTTCACATCGCAATGCGCAGGCGCCGGCCATCGCTCAGCGCGGCCTGAGTTCAACCGGCGCATCGGCGAGGTAGCCGCCGCCAAGTGCCTTGGCCAGGGCAATCTCCTGGCTGATCTTCTGGCCGTTGACGTTGAGCAGCGCAATCTGCTCGGCAATCAGCGGCTGGCGCGCCTCCATGGCCAGGAACCGGCTGCCGAGTCCGCGCTGGTAGCGGGCCTCGGCGCTGTCCCGGACGAAGGAAACCGACTGGACCTTCCGCCGCTGCAGCTCCGCTTCGGTGTCGAGGTCCTGCAGGCGGGTGCCGGTGATGGCGATATCCCGCACCGCATTGAGCACCGCCTGGTTGTATTGTGCGATGAGCGTGTTGCTCGCCGTGCGCGTGCCGCCCAGGTTTGCGTTGAGCCGCCCGCCGTCGAAGATCGGCAGGTACAGGCCGGGAATCAGGTTGATCTGCTGGCTGGCGTGGGTGAACAGATCCGCCAGGTGCAGGGCATTGAAGCCGAAGAAGGCGCGGATGTCGAAGCTCGGATAGAACGCCGCCCTGGCCGCGTCGATCCGGTCGAACGACGCTTGCACGTACCAGCGCAGGGCCTGCAGGTCGGGGCGCCGCGCCAGCAGTTCATACGACAGCGTGGCCGGTACGCCGGACGTGGACTGGGGCAGGGGAACCGGGCGGATCTCCGGCAAGTCATCCGGTCCCGCGCCGATCAGGGCCCGCAACGATTCGCGCAATTGCCTGACCGTGCCCCGCGCCGCGACAAGCTGCCGTTCCAGGGCCAGTTGCTGCGCTTGCGCTTGCTCGACGAATGTGCGCGATTCCAGGCCGCGCGCGGCACGTGCCTGGTGTGTCTGCACCGAGAAGGCGGCGACCTGCCGCGATTGTTCCAGCAGTTCGATCAACTGGTGGCTGGTCTGGATGCCGTAGTACAACTGCGCCACATCGGCCGACAGTTCAAGCTCCACCGCATACGCTTCGGCCAGGCGGGCATTGTTGACGCCCATCGAAGCCGCCACCTGCGCCCGGTGCAAGCCCCAGAGATCGATGTTCAGGCTGGCACCCACGCCGACGATGCCCTCGGTGTACCAGGGACCGTCGAGCCCCAGGGCCGGCACGTTCATCGCGAACGGCCCTAGGAAGCCGTTCGCCGAAACGTGCTCGCGATCGATCGCCCCGAACGCCACGGCCTGCAGGCGCGAACCGGACTTGACCAGTTCGACGTCGGTTCTGGCCTGGGCCACGCGCCTGCGTGCCACCACCATGGTGGGGGCGTCCGCCAGGGCCCGTTCGATCAGCGCGTCGAGCTGCGTGTCGCCGTAGCGCGTCCACCAGCGCGTTTCGGGCCAGCCATCGCGGGCCAGGTGCGTGTCGTCCGCCAGACGGATCTGCTCAAGGGGAATTTCCGGTGAGGGAACCCCGTTTTCGTGGATCAGGGCGCAGCCGCCCAGCGCATACAGGAGCGCGGCGGCCAGCCAAGCTGCGGGGCGGCGCGGCCAGGCGCGGGGTGGCTTGCGTTCAGCCGGCATCATGGGACTCGCGACGCATCGCCGGGGACTGCGCCGCCGCAGCCTGCCAGTCCGGAAGGACGCAGAGCTGGCGCACCAGGTGCCGCATGGCCGCGACGACAGGCGCCGCAAGGGTTGCGTCGCCAAGCGCCGGGATCTCGACGGGCGGCGGTGTACTGGCGGAGGGTGGGTTGGCAACCAGCGCGTCCGCATAGTGGCCGAGCCGCGCGGCGGTTTGCGCCTGAAAGGCGCGCGCCGCGTCGTAGGCCGTACTGCCCAGGTGGCCATCGGTGGCCTCCAGTGCATTATGAAGTGCATTGCCGGCCAGCATGATCTCACGCCCCTGCGCCAGGACTTCCTGGGCGCGCAGCGTGAGCGGCGCCTGCTCTCCTTCCTGCCAGCCCGGCTCGAGCGCAACGCGCGCCAGCGTATCCTCGCAATCGGACAGCACGGCCCAGGTCTGCAGCTGTAGCTGCGCGTAGGCCAGGTGCCCGGGAGGCGTTGCGGTGCCGGTTGCTGCCTGCGCCAGCAGCTTGCCAACCGAATGCAGCATGGTGGCGAGCTTTTGCCGCAGGGCTTCCCCTTCCGCCTCCGGCCACAGCGACATCTGGATAAAGGTGGAAATGCCAACCCCGAGCAGGATGCCGACCACGCGGTCCCGGATTTCCGTGAGATTCGTGGTGGGGCCGAACTGCTCAAGCAGTGCAAGCGAAAAGGTGAAGAGGATCTGGGTCCCGGCGTAGCCGATGCGCTCCGATCCGGCCGCGATCCATGCGGCGAGCGCGACCACCGGCAGCGTCATCAGCAGCAGGCCGGCGATGCTGTCGAGATGGGGGATGACGAACACCACCATGAACAAGGCCAGCGCGCTGCCGCCCAGTGCGCCACCGACGCGCAGCAGCGCGCGCTGCATCGACGCGCCAAGGCTGGGCAGGGCAATGATTACGCAGGTCAGCATGATGGTGTGGATGCCTTGCCAGTCGGCCGCGGTGTAGAAGACGTAGCAGATCAGCACGGCGAGCAGGGTCTTGAGCGCGAACCGTACGTACGCCGGATTGGTCAGGGCGTCCGGCACCACCATCGGCGGCTCTTCCGGCGCCTTGCCGGGCGCGCCGGCGGCCGTGTCCGCATCGGCGAACGCCACCAGCGCCCGCTGCATTTCTTGCGCGGCGGCGGGCAGCGGCGCGGCCCCGCCTTGGCCGGGCGTGGCAAGTGGGGCGGGCCGGTATGGCTGGTCCGCGATGACCGATGCGTCCAGCGCCTGGCAGTCGGCGCGTAGCTGCCGCAGCGCTCCGAGCTGCGCCGCCGAAGCGTTCGGCAGATCGTCCGGCAGTTCGCCCGCTGCACGATACAGCCGCGACACGGTAGCGATGCAGGCTAACTGATGCGCCTTGTCTTGCCGATAGTGCGCATCGCGCATGGTGGCGAACTTGAGCAGTTTCTGCAGCGTCAATGCACCTTGCTGAATCGCCATTGGCGTGATTGGTTCCGCCATTGGCGTGCCGTCGGTCAGCCGCACCAGATGCGCGTCGACAGCACCCAGTTGCCGGTGGACTTCCGCCTTCAATTGCCGCTGCGGCTCCGCGGGCAGCAACAGCGTATTGATCAGCAGCGTCAGCGCGATCGGATAGTTCACGGCGACCCACACMCACAGCACGGCGCGGATCAGCAATTCTGCCTCGCCGGTGCGGTCGACGAAGGTCTGCACGTAGATCACCACGATCGCGACGATGAAGAAAACGATGCCGATCTTCAGCACGCGCATGAGGTACACGCTGGCGAAGAACAGCAGGCTGGCGACCACGATGCGCAGCAAGGGAAAGTCGAAGGTCAGCTTGAGCAGCAGTATCGAAACGCCGATGGCGAGTGTGGATCCTGCGATGAACATCACACCCACCAGCCGGGTGACCACCACGTTCGCTTGCGTGACGTAGAACACGACGAGCAGCGAGAGCGCGAGCGAGGGCACCTGGAGCGCCATCGAGACGACGATGACAATGGCGCTGGTCAGCATGCAGCGCAGCAAGATGTTGACGCGTCCCGGATACGGCGCGAGCTGGGCGCGCAGGAACGCCGCCGCCTGCAGCAGGCTGTCCGGTACGAGCGTGCCCGGGCTCATGGCGGTGCCTCAGCGACGCCCGTCGGGGTTGCCTGCCTCGGGGTGCAGGATGGCCACCGCTGAAGTGCCGACCCGGAACAGATCCGGATTGGGATTTTCGACGCGGATCTTGACCGGGAAGCGCTGGGCCACGTGCACCCAGTTAAGGCTGCGCTGGATGCGCGGCAGCCCGCCGGGCAGGGCCAGGCCGCCTTCGTCCGGCGCCACGCCATAGCTGATCGAATCGACTGTGCCGCGAAAATGCTGGCCGGTGTCGCTCATCAGGTAGACGGTGGCCGGCGTGCCGGCCCGCATGCCTTTCAGCTCCGTTTCCCGGAAGTTCGCCACCACGTACCAGTGGCGCGTATCGATCAGCGTGAACACCGGCTTGAGCGCGGAAGCGAACTGGCCGGTCGATGTCTTCAGCGCCGCCACCCGGCCGTCGAATGGTGCCCGCACGGTGGCAAATTCCAGATGCAATTCGGCCAGCGAGATTTCCGCCAGGACCACCGCGCGTTGCGCAACCAGCGCGTCCACGCCGCTGACCGCCGCCGCCGCCTGCTGCGCCTGCAGTTGCACCGCATTGAGCTCGGCCTGGGTGGCGCGCTGCGCGGTGCGGGCGCGGTCGACGTCTTCCGCCGACACATAGCCTTGCGGCAAAAGCGGCTCGGTGCGGCGCAGGGTATCGGTTGCCTGGGTGGCCGCTGCCCGGGCGCGTTCGACCGCCGCCCGTACGGATTGCGCATTGTACTGCTGTGCATTGACCGTGCGCTGCGTCAGCATGATCTGCTGGTCAAGCGCGGCCAGCGAAGCCTTGGCCCGGGTCAGCGCATCCTGGTA
This sequence comes from Cupriavidus sp. 05N39, assembly GCF_056397325.1. Lineage (NCBI taxonomy): Bacteria > Pseudomonadati > Pseudomonadota > Betaproteobacteria > Burkholderiales > Burkholderiaceae > Cupriavidus > Cupriavidus sp. 05N39. The sequence continues at coordinate 7,066 of NZ_JBFTNE010000062.1, read as the reverse complement.
GGGGCGTGGATCGATCTGTAGCAGCAGGTCGCCTTGTTTCACCGCCTGGTTGTCGCGCACGGCGAGCTGGACGATGCGCCCGTTGACTTCCGGCACCACGTCGATCGCGTCGGCGTAGACATAGGCATCGTCGGTGCGCGGCGAGCGGTCCAGCATCCAGATCACCAGAATCAGCAGCGCCAGCGTGATCAGGACCAGTACGAGGGCCGGCCACGCCTTCTTGTTGTTCGTTGTCGTCATGTTCATGCGCCCGGGCGGGTCAAGGTTGGAACAGGATCAGCCAGGCAACGAGGGAAAACAGGGTGACGAGTGTTGGATAGGCCAGGGCCGGAGGGCCGAGCCAGTATCCGGACCGGCTGCGCTCCAGCAGCAGGTAACAGGCGATGGCAAGCGCAACGCCAGCGATGATGCAGAACATCCAGTCGGGAAAATACGCGCCGAGCACGCTGAGGGAGGGCGATCTTGCACATCCCCCAAGCGCGGGGGCGACAACGGCAGCAACACCGATCACTCTCATGGAGTCTCCCATTATTCAGCGCTGCGTGTGTCTGCCGGCAGGCGTCGACACGTTGTGCAGATCGCCTTTATGCGCCGACTCCGGCTGCCCATTTTGCACGATCCGCATAGCCAATGGAAGAATTTGCTCCGGGACTGGCCCTGTCTGCGCGGCCGGCCGGCAAATTTGGCAAGCGGTCTTCGATGGTCTACATTGCATGCATTTCCATGCGCTGGTTCCCGTTCCTGGCGCGGTCGCGTTCATGCCAAAGGCCCGGTCCGTGCGCTGAAGCTGCGCACCATGGGCGCATATCATGAAGTTGCGAATAAGTGACTTGATGAGCCTGTATCGGGCGGGGCGCGACGCCAGCGGAAGATCGAGCCGGGCGGCGCGCCGGCCACCACATGATGCCAAAGCCCCGGGAGGGTTTCATGAGCACGGTCTCCATACTCCTCTCGGCTTTTATCCTTTCCGTGGTCGGCCTGCTCGTGTTTATCCTGAGCGTACGGTACGGCTTGCTTGACGGTTCCCCGAGCGCGGCAGCGGTGATTTTCGCGCCCGGGGAAATCGGCAGGGCGGAGGAGCCCTCGGTCACCGGGCAGCAGCGCACGGCATTGCAGGAGGTCGCAACCCGCACCGGGTTGCCGGCGCCGTCTCCGACGCTGGCCGCGGAACTGACGGCCAGGGCGGAAGCGGATCGCTCGTCTTCCATGGTGGTCTTCGTTTTCCTGTGTTGCGCCATGGCCTGGCTGCTGGTGGCGTCGCTGGCCGGGCTGACGGCTTCGCTCAAGCTGCACCTGCCGGATGCGCTCGCCTCGCAGGCCTGGCTGTCCTTCGGGCGCATCCGCACCGTCCACCTGAATGCCGTGGCGTATGGCTGGGCGCCGATGGCCGGGCTGGGCATTGCGCTCTTTGTCTTGCCGCGCGTGCTGAGGACCCGCCTGGTTGGCGCCAACTACGCGCTGCTGGGCGCCATGATGTGGAACGCCGGCGTGGTTGCCGGCCTGGGCAGCATTGCCGTCGGTCTGTCCGACGGCCTCGAATGGCTGGAGATCCCCTGGCAGATCGGCATCGTGTTCGCCGTGGGCGGCGCCTTGATCGGCATGCCGCTGGTACTCACGTTGTTGGCCAGCCGCGTCAGCCATTTGTATGTCTCGGTCTGGTACATGGGATGCGCGCTGTTCTGGTTCCCGGTCCTGTACCTGGTGGCCAAGGTGCCCTACATGCATTTCGGCGTCGAGCAGGCAACCATGAACTGGTGGTTCGGGCACAGCGTGCTGGGCTTGTTCTATACGCCGCTTGCCCTGGCATCGATCTATTATTTCCTCCCCAAGATCATTGGCCGGCCGATCCAGTCGTACGGCCTGTCGCTGCTCGGTTTCTGGACGCTGGCGTTCTTCTATGGGCAGGTCGGCGGCCACCATCTGGTGGGCGGCCCGGTTCCCGGCTGGATGGTCACGCTGTCCATCGTGCAGAGCATGATGATGCTGATCCCGGTCGTGGCGTTCTCTGTGAACCTGCACCAGACCATGCGCGGCCACTTCAAGGCGCTGCTGTATTCGCCCACGCTGCGCTTCGTGACCCTCGGCGGCATGATGTACACGCTGAGTTCGTTCCAGGGCTCCTTCGAAGCCCTGCGCAGCATCAACGTCATCACGCATTTCACGCACTACACGGTTGCCCATGCCCACCTGGGGCTCTACGCGTTCGTGAGCTTCGTATTCTTTGGCTCGATCTATTTCATCGTGCCGCGTGTCACGCAGCGAGAGTGGCCGTACCCGAGCCTGATCGCGGCGCATTTCTGGTGCGCCGCAGTTGGTATCGCGATTTACTTCATCGCCCTGACCATCGCAGGCACCCTGCAGGGGCTGGCCATGCTGGATGCCTCGCGGCCGTTCATGGATTCGGTCACGCTGACGGTGCCTTACCTGCAGGCCCGCTCGCTGGGGGGCGGCCTGATGGTGCTGGGGCACCTCTGTTTTATCGCCAACTTCGTCTGTGTCATCCTGGGGTTGGGGCCGAACCGAGACAAGCCCGCCATGTTCCCGCTTGCCGACCTGAACAAGACAGGAGCCAGTTCATGAGGAACGTCACCCTGATGATCGGTGCCGGCATGGTCATGCTGGCGGTGGCCACCAGCGCGCTGGTGGTGGTGCCGTACCTGCAACTGCAGTACGTCAAGCCTGCTCCCGGCCTGAAACCTTATACGTCGGCGGAACTTCGGGGCCGGCAGGTCTATATCGGCAATGGCTGCGTCTACTGCCATTCGCAGCAGCCGCGGGATCCGTCGTTCGCGCCCGACGTGAAGCGCGGGTGGGGCAGGGCATCGGTGGCGGCGGACTATTACTACGATCACCCGCACTTGCTTGGCACGATGCGCACCGGGCCCGACCTGTTCAATATCGGCGCGCGCCAGCCCAGCGCGGACTGGCATCTCGGGCACCTCTACCAGCCGCGCGCCTACGTTGCGCAGAGCATCATGCCGAGCTATCCCTACCTGTTCGATGTCAAGGCAGCTGCCGATCCGGGCGAACACGTGGTGACGCTGCCGGCGGGGGCCGCACCGGTTGGCAAGGTGGTGGTGGCAACGCCCGAGGCGCTCGACCTGGTTGCCTACCTGAAGGCGCTCGACCACACGTATGCTGCCTTGCCCGCGCCGGACGATGCGGCCTCCAAGGCAGGCAAATAGCCGTTTCACGCGCCGCTTGACGGAACCCGATGCCATGCCAGACAACCAGCCACCCTCCCAGCCCTCGCCGCAGGAGCAGCGGGAGTACGCCGACCCCGGCGAAGGGCAGACGCCGATTCCGCGCAGCATCGTGGTGCTGGTGGCGGCGCTGATCCTGTGGGGCATCTACTACATCTCCAGGGCACCGATCAATATCCCCTCCGAGCTCGGCGACGGCCGCACCGTCGGCGCGCTGCAAGGCCAGAAGGCGGCCAGCGGCGGCGCGGCGGACGGCGCTGCAGTGTTTGCTTCGCGCTGCGCCGCCTGCCATCAGGCTACCGGCCAGGGCCTGCCCGGGGTGTTCCCGCCGCTGGCCGCTTCCGAGTGGGTGCAGGGCAAGGCCGAGACCGCGGTGGCGATCGTGCTGCATGGCATCACCGGGCAATTGACGGTCAAGGGCAGCGCGTTCAACGGCGCCATGCCGCCCTTCGGCACGCAGCTCAGCGACGCGGAAATCGCCGCCGTGCTGAGCTACGCAAGAAGCCAATGGGGCAACGCCGCGCCCTCTGTGACGGCGGACCTGGTCGCCCAGGTTCGCATCGCCACCAAGGACAGGGCGGCCCCCTTCGATGGCGACAAGGAACTCGCTCCGCTGAAGTAGTGACAGGGAAGGTAGTCAAGGCAGTGATGGCCACGGACTCTCGAACTTCGCGCCGCCCGCCCAGCCTGTGGGCCGCGGGCCTGGGTTGCCTGGCGTTGTGCCTTGGCTTCGCGGCGGCGCTCGCCTGGCTCACGTGGGGCATGCGGGTGTGGACGCTGGATGACCGGCGCAGCGCCATGGCCATGGCGGGAAAACTGGTGGCGCCGCCGCTGGCGATGCGCGACGCGCGTGGCGACCGGTTCACGCCCTGGACGCCGGCATCCCGCTCCGGCCAGGTGTACCTGGTGGATTTCATCTATACCCGCTGTGCCACCGTGTGCGCCGCGCTCGGGCCGGCATTCTTCCGGCTTCAGCAGGATATTCAGGCACAGGGGCTGGCAGACCGGGTCGGGCTTTTGTCCATCTCCATCGACCCCGCCCATGATGAGACGCGGCGCCTGGCTGCCTATGGCGCGCAGCAACGCGCCGACCCCGGCATCTGGCGGATCGGCGCGCCCGTGGCGCCTGCCGCGCAAGCGGCCCTGTTGCGCTCGCTCGATGTGGTGGTGATACCGGACGGACTGGGCGGATATATCCACAACGCCGAAATCCATCTGATTGACGGGCGCGGCGTGGTGCTCGGCCTGTACGACTACCAGTCGTTCGACCAGGCGCTGGTCGCGGCGCGGCAGGCGGCGCGATGAAGCCGGCTGCCGGTGTCGCGGCCCTGCCCGCGCCGCGCCCGCGACGCGAGTGGGCGTTGTGGTGCCTGCTCTGCCTGCCCGGTGTTCTGTTGCTGGCGCCGGTCCGCCAGGCCATCGAAGCCAGCATGGCACTGCAGATGCTGGCGGAGTTTCCCGTTCTCCTGGCATTGGGCTTCGTCGYTTCCGTCCTCGCCGCTCGCCGGCATGACGGTATTCGCGCAGTCGAAGCCCTGATGCGCATGGGCCTGGCGCCGTTGCTGTGCTTCTCGCTCTGCCTGATGTTCTGGATGGTGCCGCTGGCGCTGGACCTGGCGCGGCTCGATGCAGGCGTCAACGCAGCCAAGTACATATCGCTGCTTTTCGCCGGAGCCGCGCTACAGCACGGGCTGAGGCGGGCGCCAGCGGCAGTGCTGTTGTTTTTCGCCGGCAATCTTGTATGGATGCTGGCCACGGTGGGCATGCTGTTCCATGACACCCGGAGCCGACTCTGTGCCAACTACCTGCTGGCGGATCAATGGCTCGCGGGGAATGGGCTCATTGCCTATGCCGTCGCGGTTGCCGTCGGGCTGGTTTTGCACCTGCGGCGACTGCCCGGCTTTGGCTTTTCTCCGCGCGGCGGCTCACACGAGGGGGAGGAGCAATAGGCCGCCGGTGCGCGGAGGTGGTTTTTTTAAGGCCCTGACGACGCCTTGTCGGGGAGGGCGGCTATGCCGCCGGGAACGTGGCGACCGCCTTGGTAGCCAGCACGTCCTTCAGGATGCTGATCTAGCGCAAAGCGAAGCACACCGGCTGCCCTAACCTTTAACTGCAGGGTTGTATCAGTGCGTTGCGACTTACCGAGTGCCTGTGGCCACAGTCCCCCAAGGAGGAAAAAAATGAAACGTCGTACTTTTTGTTCCCTGACCGCCGTTGCGCTAGCCGCCTCCGTTACGGCGTGTTCCACCACGTCAGGCTCTGCCACGGACACTGCGAGCAAGCGGCGGGAGATCGACGCCAGCGTCGATGGGGCGCTGAACAAGCTCTTTGCCACGGCGGACGGATCCAGGGAACTTTCCGCCAAGGCGGAGGGCATCCTGGTATTTCCGAGCGTGATTGCCGCGGGCTTTATCGTCGGCGCCGAGTATGGCGAGGGCGCGTTACGCGTGGCAGGGGGGTCGGTGGGCTACTACAGGACCACGACCGCGTCATTCGGCTGGCTGGCGGGGGCACAGTCCAAGGCGCTCATCCTGATGTTCATGACCCCGGACTCGCTGGCGTCGTTCCGTGCCAGCAACGGCTGGACCGCGGGTGTCGATGGGTCCGTGGCGCTGGCGACGATTGGCGCCAACGGCAAAATCGATACCAATACCGCCCGCGCGCCGATCATCGGCTTCGTAGTGACCAACGCTGGCCTGATGGCGAACCTGTCGCTCTCAGGGACGAAGATCGGGAAGCTGGACATTTAGCCCGCGATTCGCAAGGCGGCCGGCCCTGGTTCCCGCTCAGGAGCCAGGGCGGGCGGCCTTGCCCGAGCTGTCGCGCGGGATTGCAGGGCTAAGGCTTGCCAAGGAACAGGTAGTAGGCATAGTGGCCGCCAGCGGCGCGGCCATAGGCAAGGTAGAGTGGCCCGATCGGCGAATCGATGGCGACGAACAGCGAGCCGGACTTGAGCACGCCGGTAGGACTTCCCTGCACCAGCGGCGCGCCCATGCGGCCGGCCTCCAGCGAAAAGCCGCCATACACGCCTTCCAGCAGCGATTGCCTGGCCAGCTTGTTGTAATAGACCGCCCGGAGATACTGGAGGTTGCCACCCAGCAACTCCCCGGTGCTGTATCCCGATTGCTTCAGGAAACCGCCCCACTGGAACAAGTCGTAGCGTGGCAGCGGGTTGCCACCGATATTGCTGCCGGCCTTGAATCCGAAATTCAAGGTGTGCCGGCCTGAGGACCAGGCGTAGGTGCCGTCGGCATCCGCCTTGACATAGGATTGGTCGGCGCCGAGTCCCGGCTCGGAGGCGTAGACGTGCATGCTGCCGGCATAGCCGGTACGCGGGAAGCTCGCGCTGTCGAGTTGGTCCACCAGCAGCCGGCCGGTGATGGCGCCGCGCTTGTTGTTCTCCTGGCCGGGCGACAGCGCGGCCGGACCGGTGCTTAGCGTGACGTGTTCGCTGCCGGTAAGCACGCCGATCCTGGCTTCGCCATATTTCGTGAACTGGCTGCCTACATCCAGTGCCAGGTCGAAACGGCGCAGGTCGTAGGTGGCGATGCGGTCCGTGTCCCGGAACACGTTAACCGAGCGGCGTTCCAGTTCCACCCGAGGCGCGATGAAGAAGGTATGGCGCGTGTCCAGGGGCTGGTAGAACTCGCTGGTCAGGTTGGTTGTCTGTCCGAGCTGGGCATCGGTGCGCCATTCGGCGCCGAGTGAATTGATCCAGGTGCGCCGATGGCTGGCCAGCAGGTTGAAGAACGCATCGCCACGAAAGTCGGTGCTCAGCCCGAGACCGAAGCGCAGGTAGTTGGGGCCATAGGACTTCTCGACGGCATCGACCGACAGGATCCGTTGGCCTGGTTCATCGAGCA